>CAMNHT010000024.1 GCA_946539625.1 uncultured Clostridia bacterium
TATTTTAGAGGCGACGAAGCGTGCATTCAACGATGCGTTCGCGAAAATGCAGACGTCGGTCACGGACGTGCTGATCGACGCGCTGACGGGGTTAAAGATCCCCGCACGGCAGCACGCGCTGATCCACGGCGACGCACTGAGCTATTCGATCGCGGCAGCGTCGATCGTTGCGAAGGTCGAGCGTGACCGCTATATGCGCGAGCAGGACGCAATATACCCGATGTACGGCTTTGCACAGAACAAGGGCTACGGTACGAAAGCGCACATGGACGCGATCAGAGAATTCGGTCCGTGTCCGCTGCATCGACGCTCGTTCCTTAAAAACCTGCTATGACGACGGCGGAGATCGGAAGAACCGGCGAACAGCTCGCCGCGCGGTCTCTTCGGCGCAGCGGCTATCGCATCCTTGCAAAAAACTGGCGGTCCCATCGATACGAGATCGATATCATTGCGCGGGAACGGCGCACGGGAACCATCGTGTTCGCCGAAGTCAAAACGCGAACGCCGGGCAGCTTCGGACGCCCCGCGGACGCGGTGGATCGGGACAAGCGGCAGTTTTTGCGGCTTGCCGCACAGAGCTGGCTTTTGCAGAACGGCGGATTGGAGCAGCCCGCGCGCTTCGACGTGATCGAAGTCCTGCTGCCCGAAAAGACGGTCAACCATATCGTCAACGCCTTTTAGCTTGCCGTGTGAGAAGGCATGTGATATACTGATTTGAAACACAGAGATCGGAGGATCGGATCTTGCGAAAGCTTTTCCGAATTTGGATCATTCTGCTTGCGGCCGTTTTACTCGCAGGCTTTTTGGGGTGCAGTCGGGCAAAGTCCGGTTCCGGTATTGCAGGCGAAGCGACCGATTTTGACCTGAGCGAAACGACGGACGGCGTTCCGAACGGCTGGCATATGGACTCCTACGAAGGCGGATACCGCATCGTTTCGGAAAACGGCGCGTTCGGCTTTGAAACGCGCGGCGCGGACGACTGTCGGCTCTGCCGCACGGTCGACGTCAAACCGGAGACGCGCTACGTTTTATCCGCGGACATCCGCACGGAAGCCGTGCGGGACGGACAGGGCGCGACGCTTTCGATCGACAATTTCGCAATCGACGGCAGCTATATCTATTCCGAAGCGCTGTTCGGCACAAACGACTGGACGCCGGTCGTGCTGGCGTTCCGCACCGCGGAATCGCAGGAATCGGTAATGCTTGCGCTGCGGCTCGGCGGGTATTCCGCGGAATCGAGCGGCAGCGTGTGGTTCCGTAACGTCCGGCTTGAACAGAACGACAATGCGCCGGCGGCGTTTCAGAATCTTGTAACGGAGACGTATTCGGACGAGGAAGAAGACCGCACAAAGGAGGACTATGAAAACGTCTTCACGGTGATCTTCTGGATGGGCGCCATTGCGACGATCGTGCTGCTGTTCGGCATTCGCCCGTGGGCGAACGGAATCGCACGTCAAAATGACGAAGATGTGCAAAAGTATATGATCTTCGTCGTCCTCGTAATAATCGGACTGGTCGTGCGTTTCGTACTCTGCGCAGTCTTCAAGGGACACGCGACGGACATGCTCTGCTGGCAGGGCTGGGGGAGAATGGTCGCAACGCAGGGACCGAGCCGGTTCTATGTGGACAACTGGTGCGATTACCCGCCGGGATATATGCTTGTGTGCGGGATTCTGTACCGCATCGCCTCGATCTTTCCGGAGGGTCCGTTTAAGCTGTTCGTCTATATGGTCCCGGCATTCCTTTGCGACGTGCTGTCGGGCTTTTTGATCCTGAACCGTGCAAAGCGTTTTGCACTCGGGGACAAGCTTGCAGTGCTGCTTGCGGGACTCATCGTGCTGAATCCCGCGGCGGTGTTCCTTTCCGGCGCATGGGGACAGATCGATTCGATCCTCACCGTGCTTCTCTTAGGCACGTTCCTGTTGCTGAACATGAGCCGCGAAAAGCCGTATTACCGGCTGCTTGCGGGACTTTTATACGGGCTTGCGATCGTCATGAAATGGCAGGCGCTGATCTTCGGACCGGTGCTTGCGCTGATGTACGTCATGACCGGCGTCGATCAGGTCGGCACGAAAAAGTTTAAAGACCACGTGATCTGGTCCGTTGCGGCGGTCGGCGGCGCGGTCAGCGTACTGCTGCTGTTTTCCGTATTGTTTATGGGCGACGGTATGAACATTCTTTGGATGGTCGAACGCTTCCAAAGCGCTTCCGGCGGCTATGATTACGCTTCGATCGAGGCATATAACTATATGACCTTGTTCGGCGGCAACTGGACGAAGGCGAACAGCGCGCTGTTCGGCAGCGCGAACATCGGAGGAATGCTTCTGAAGACCAACGAGCTGTTTTCGAAGGTCGCGCTGCTTGTCGGCTTTTCGACGCTTGTGCTGCGCGCATGGAACGAAATGCGCATGCGCAGGGAGGATCAGCCGAATCATGCGTTTTTCGAGCTTTTGATCGCCGCGGTCTTCTCGGGACTTCTGTACCTGCTCCGATTCGTGGCAAAGAGCTTTGTTGCCGACAGCGTCGGCGCAAACGCGCTTCTTGAAGCAATTGCCGCGTTCCCGTTGTACGGCCTTTTCATGATCGGCATATTCCTCTATATTGTGAATCGCGAAAGGCAGGGCAGATCGTTTGCGGATTGGATCAAAGCGGGAGACGTGACCGTCACCGGTGCTTTGACGATGTTTGCCGCGCTGTGCGTTTTTGTGCTGACATGGGTGCTCGGCGCAACGATGAAGCTCTTCGGCGGCGTGCTCACGTGGCATACCTTCGGCGTCATCGGGATCGTCGGCGCAGGCGCGCTCACGGTTATGCTCTTTATCCTGTATTGGAACAGGCATAAAAAGGCAAACTATTCGCTGTATACGAACCGCGGTCTGATCTTCCTGCTTGCGGCATGCTTCTGCGTGTGGGTATTCACGTTCGGGCATTATATGCACGAACGCTATATCTTCCCGGCGCTCATGCTGCTGCTGTTTGCGTATGCCTTTGATCGCGATCAGCACAAGCTTGCGGCGTTTTCGATGCTGACCGTCACAACGTTTATGAATGAAATGATGGCAATGTTTGTAGTCTCCGACGGCGCGAAGGATCTGATCCGCGGCGGCGCGATCCATAATCAGCTGATCGCAGTGATTTCGCTTCTGGAGTTTTGCGCAGCCATGTATCTGACTGCGATCTGTTTCCGGAAAGCGCTTGCGTTCGATCCGTCCGATCCGACGGGCGAAAGGACGATCATGGGAGAGAAGCTGCCGACGCAGAAACGCAGCGGACGGAGGTGAGCGGTATGGATTTCAAGAGATTCCGAAAAGAGATCGGCGCGGAGGACGGCCGCCGCATGACAAAGCGTGATTACATCGTGCTGCTCGTGCTGCTTGCCGTGTATTCCCTCGTCGCATTCTTAAACCTCGGTTCCGTTTCTTCGCCCGAAACCGTGTGGACTGCTGAGCCCGGTACGACGGTGATCGTCGATCTCGGCGACATGTACGACGTGACCGAGCTTCGATTCTACGGCAGCATTGCCGAGGGTGAGCTTGAGATTTATGATGAGAGCGCGTTTATCAACGATTATTTCACTCCGGGCGAGACCGAACCGCTGGCAACCTTTGAACAGGACAACGGCGATATGTACAAATGGACAGAGCTTTCGCTGGAGACCGAAACGCGGTATCTGATCCTGTACGCGGCAAGCGGGAAGATCTCGATGAATGAAATGGCGGTGTTGGACGGCGAAACGCTGCTCCCCGCGACTGTGTACGATCCCAAGGGCGGCGCGGAAAAGCTTCTGGATGAGCAGGGAAAGGTCGCGCTGAATCCTTCCTATCTCGACGACATGTATTTCGACGAGATCTACCATGCGCGCACCGCGTATGAGATCGTTCAAAACGACGATCTTCTGCGAAGCGAGGGACTCGAAGCCGCTTCACGTGACGGGTATTCGATTTACGAATGGACGCATCCGTCTCTCGGAAAGCTTTTGATCGCCGTCGGCATCCGCATCTTCGGCATGACGCCGTTCGGCTGGCGATTCTCCGGTACGTTCTTCGGCGTATTGATCCTTGCGGTGCTGTATGTGCTCGCAAAGCGGATCTTCCGCCGCACGGATTACGCGTTTATCACCGCCGCGCTGTTTGCCGCGGACTGTATGCACTTTGCGCAGACGCGCATCGCTACGATCGACACCTACGCGCTGTTCTTTACGCTTCTGATGTTCCTGTTCATGGGCGATTATATCGCCGAGGATTTCGAAAAGCGCCCGTATTGGAAAAAGCTTGCGCTGCTGGGAATGTCGGGACTGATGTTCGGACTCGGCGTTGCATCGAAATGGACGTGCCTCTATTCCGGCGCGGGGCTTGCGGTGCTGTATTTCGGCGACCTCATCTATAATCTCATCCGCATCATCCGCGAACGGAAGCAACAGCCGAAGGACGAGCGCAAAAAACTGCCGGTCAATGTGCTTGCCTATCTTCCGGTGTTGTTTGTGCTCGGCGTGATCGTGCTGCACCTTTCGGGACGCTGGCTGAATGCCGCGGATTATCAGTTCCGCTCCTACGTCAGGGGACAGTACGTCATGCGGACGAACGCGCAGTACGGCGTCGATACGATCAATAAGGTCTTTCTGCAGCCGTGGTTTTACGGCACGCTGCTGATTCTCATCGGCGTTTCGATCGCCTCGGCGGTCGTGTTCCGCGCCGTGTTCCGCAAGCGCGAGGACGTCGATCTTTCGCTCAATAACCTGTTCATGACGCCGGTGTGGTGCTGCCTGTTCTTTATTGTGATCCCGATTGCGTTGTACGCGGTCACGAACTACTGCTACTACATCACGGACAACTGTACGACGCTTTCTAAAGCGCTCGAAACACTGTGGCGGAAGCAGGAGAGTATGTATCGCTACCACGCGGACCTTGACGCGACGCACATGTGCCAGTCGATGTGGTATCAGTGGCCGCTTGCGCAGAAGTCTGTCTGGTTCTATTCGGGCTATCCGTCGTACATCAACGACGCGGGAAAAGAAGTGAAGCTGCTGTCCAACATCTCCAGCACGGGCAATCCGGCGGTTTGGTACGTCTCCGCGTTCGGTGCGGTGTTCGCGGTCGTCGAATGGTTCAGAAATCCCGCCTGCAAAAAGGATCGCGCGTTCCTCCTTGTGTTCGTCGGCATCCTCGCGGGGCTTCTGCCGTGGGCGCTTGTCACGCGCTGCGTGTTCCTGTATCACTATTTCTCGACGATCCCGTTTGTGATGCTTTTGACGATGCTGCTTCTTTACTATGTTGAAAAGAAGTACCCGCGCACGGCGTGGTTCAAGTGGGCGTGGCTCGTCGCGTCGGTGATCGTGTTCCTTTTGATGCTGCCTGCGGTTTCGGGCATTCCCGTGCCGTACGGCTACGCAAAATTCATCGAGAACGTGCTTGCACCGTTCGGAAAGGTCTATTATGTCGGCGTCTGAGGGCAAAAAGAGCTTCGTGCAGCTATTGAAATTCATCCTGATCGGCGCGTCGAATACGCTCATAGACCTCGTTGTCACGTTCGCGCTGAACGCGATCTTCGGGATCTACTATCTTGCCAAGATCATCGGCTACGCCTGCGGGATCTTAAACAGCTATTTCTGGAATTCGCGCTGGACGTTCCGCGAGGAGCGCCGCCGCGACGCGCGCGAGATCCTTACGTTCATTGCGGTCAATCTCGTCACGCTCGGACTTTCGCTGCTTTTACAGTGGTTGCTCCGCGATCGGCTGCAGCTCGACGCATGGTGGATGGGCTTTGCGGGCGACAACCTCCTGACAAAGGTGTTGAACGGCGAGCGCTTCTGTTTGCTGCTTGCATCCGGCGTTGCGCTTTTGGTGAATTTCGCGGGCAATAAGCTGTTCGTGTTCAAAAAGCGCAGGGAAGAACCGAAAGACAAACCGACCGGAACGACGGAGGAATAAGCGATGCTGGCGAAGGTGGAAAGCTACGGACTCGTTGCGCTGAACGGCTATCCCGTAACGGTAGAGACGGATATCGCTTCGGGCATGCCGAACTATGAAACGGTCGGACTGCCCGATACGGCAGTCCGCGAATCGCGCGAGCGCGTGCATGCGGCGATCCGGCACTCCGGATTTGCGTTTCCCACCGCGCGCATCACGGTCAACCTTGCGCCTGCCGACCTCAAAAAGGAAGGCTCGGTCTACGACCTGCCGATCGCGCTGTCGATCCTCGAGGCAAACGGTGATCTGAGCCCCACGCCGAAGGGCATGATCGTGCTCGGCGAGCTCGCGCTGGACGGCGCGGTGCGCCCGATCTCCGGCATTCTGCCGATGCTGATCGACGCGTATGACAAGGGCTATACAGTCTTTTACGTGCCGAAGGACAACGCGGCGGAGGCAGCATATATCCACGGAGCAACGGTATTTCCGGTCGAAAGCCTGTCCGCGCTCGTTCAGCATCTGCGCGGAGAAACGCCGATCACGCCTGCCGAAGCCAAGCCGTTCTTCGGCGGCACACATCAAAGTGCCGTCGACTTTTCCGAGATCAAGGGGCAGAAGGCGGCAAAGCGCGCGGCGGAGGTCGCCGTTGCGGGAAATCATAACATTCTTCTCTGCGGCACGCCGGGCAGCGGCAAGACAATGCTTGCCCGCGCGATCCCGTCGATCCTGCCGGATATGACGTTTGAGGAAGCACTGGAGACCACGAAGATCCATTCGATCACCGGCGCAATGAAGGGCACCGAGGGGCTTGTCACCGAGCGGCCGTACCGTGCGCCGCATCACGGCGCAAGCGCCGCAGCGCTGATCGGCGGCGGCAATCGCGCCATGCCGGGCGAGATCAGCCTTGCGCACAACGGAGTCCTGTTTTTGGACGAGCTGCCGGAGTTTCAGCGAAACGTGCTCGAAGCGCTGCGGCAGCCGCTGGAGGACGGCTTTGTGACCGTCAGCCGTGCGGCGGCGACGGCGACGTATCCCGCACGGTTTCTGCTCGTGGCGGCGATGAACCCCTGTCCGTGCGGCAATCGCGGTTCGCGCACAAAGCCGTGCACCTGTACGGCAGCGCAGATCAAACGCTATGCGGGACGCATATCGGGACCTCTCTTGGACCGCATCGACCTGCACATTGAAATGACCGAGGTCGGCTATCGGGAGATCACCGAGCGAAAGCCCGCGGAAAGCTCGGATTCGATCCGCGCCCGCGTGACCGCGGCAAGGGCGATCCAGCGCGAGCGATTCAAGGAGGACGGCATCCGCACGAACGCCGAAATGAACGGGCCGCTGATCCGGCGATACTGTAACCCCACCGGCGAATCCGAAACGCTCCTCAAGGACGCGTTTAAGCGCCTGCAGCTTTCGGCACGCGCATATCAGCGCGTTCTGAAGGTCGCGCGGACGATCGCGGACCTTGAAGCAAGTCCCGAGATCCGTCCCGAGCATTACGCCGAGGCAATCCAGTACCGCAGCATGTCCATGTTATCCGACCTATAACGTTCGCATGCGCGCGGATCCGGTATGATACGGTTCAGTATGTTTCGAAAAAACTTCTTGACATCGATAAATATATTTGATACAATATAATTGTAAAAAATAAAGAAGGCACGGTATGCAATACGACGAATATGAAGTATTAAAATTGCGCAACCAGCTTTGCTTTCCGCTGTATGCCGCTGCGAGGAACGTGACAAATCTGTACACGCCGATCCTCAAACCGCTTGGCCTGACGTACACGCAGTATATCGTATTCCTTTCCCTGTGGGAAAAGGACGGTGTGACGGTAGGCGAACTTTGTAAAACACTGCTGCTGGACAACGGGACGATCTCGCCCCTGTTGAAAAAGATGCAGCAGGCAGGGTATATCGAGCGAACGCGCAGCGAAACGGACGACCGCGTGGTTGTCGTGACGTTGACGGAAGCGGGCAGAGCCCTGCGGGAGAAAGCGAAGGACGTTCCGGCGAAAGTTGCGGGATGTATCCCTCTGTCTCCGGAAAAGGCGCAGACGCTGTATGCGCTGCTGTATGAGCTATTGGATCAACAAAACTGCAATTGAAAGGAGCACACCATGAACACGATCTATGATTTCACAGTGAAGGACAGAAAAGGAAACGACGTCAGCTTATCGGAATACCGGGGCAAGGTACTTTTGATCGTCAATACGGCGACCGGCTGCGGATTCACACCGCACTATGAACCGCTTGAAGCAATGTACAAAGATCTGAAGGACAAGGGATTTGAGATTCTGGATTTCCCCTGCAATCAGTTTGCCAATCAGGCGCCCGGCAGCGAAGATGAGATCCATGAATTCTGCACGCTGAAATTCGGTACCGACTTTCCGCAGTTCAAAAAGATCGACGTGAACGGTGAGACCGCCGATCCGCTCTTTGCGTTCCTTGCGACGGAGAAGCCGTTTGACGGTTTCGGCAAGGGCATCAAAAACGCAATGCTTGAAAAGTTTGCAAACATGAACAACAAGAAGTTCGGCGAAAAGGCATACATCAAATGGAATTTCACCAAGTTCCTCGTCGATCGCGAAGGCAAGGTCATTGCGCGTTTTGAGCCGACCGTCGATATGGCGGAGGTGAAGAAAGCGGTTGAAGCCGCACTGTGATCGGGTACTATGAAGGATATTTCGATTGATACCGCAAACAGAGAGAAAACGATCGTCAGGACCAGCATTGTCGGGATCCTGACGAATCTGCTGCTCGTCGGTTTTAAGGCGACGGTGGGACTGATTTCCAATTCCATTGCGGTCATTTTGGACGCAGTCAACAATCTGTCTGACGCGCTTTCAAGCGTGGTTACGATCATCGGTGCAAAGCTCGGCGCAAAGCAGCCGGATAAAAAGCACCCGCTGGGCTACGGCAGGATTGAGTATCTGAGCTCGATGATCGTTGCGGCGCTGGTGCTGTATGCCGGCATTACGTCGCTTGTGGAATCGGTAAAAAAGATCATTCATCCGGAAGTCGCCGAATACAGCACGGTGACCCTTGTCATCATTTCCGTTGCGATCGCTGTTAAGCTGATTCTCGGCATGTACGTGAAACGGCAGGGGAAAAAGGTCAATTCCGGCGCGCTCACGGCTTCCGGGTCGGATGCGCTGTTTGATGCGATCCTTTCCGCGTCGGTTCTGGCGTCTGCGATCGTATTTCTGATCTGGGGCATTTCCCTCGAAGCGTATGTCGGCGTTGTGATCGCGGGCTTCATCATCAAGGCAGGCATAGAAATGATGATCGAAACGCTGAACGATATCATCGGCAAGCGTGAAGATGCGGAGACCGTGAAGGAGCTGAAGCAGATTATCTGCGAAGAAGAATCCGTGCTCGGCGCATACGACGTGACACTGTTCAACTACGGACCGGATAAGAACTACGGCTCCGTCCATGTAGAGCTGCCGGACACGCTGACCGTGGATGAAGTCGACCGCATCACGCGCAGGATCCAGGCGGACGTTTTCCGCAAGACCGGTGTGATCCTGACCGGCATCGGCGTCTATTCCCATAATACTTCGAACGACGAAGCAGCGCAGATGCGTAATGCGATTATGCAGACAGTTCTTTCGCACGAATGGGCGCTGCAGATGCACGGCTTTTACGCCGACACCGAGCGGAAGACGATCCGATTTGACGTGGTCGTAAGCTTCGACATCGACAAAAAGGACGCATTGCAAACGCTGTACGCGGAAGTTTCCGCTCTGTATCCGGCCTATGAAGTGTTGATCGTCCCGGATACGGACGTCACGGACTGAGGAATCGTCGACCTCGACAAAACCGTGTATCAGACGGCAAAATAGGAACCGCACAGCTTTGTTGTGCGGTTTTTGTTTCCGTTTTGTCACATTTGCATATATAAATAGGATTGAAATCCGAAAACGTTCATGCTATGATATGTTCCGAAGTATTTTAGAGAGGGGAGAATCCGCTCCCATGGACGAAACGACGCGGCTTTGGCTTTGGCTGAACTACGCAACGAGCATGAATCCGAAGCTGTTTTTCGAGCTTCTGAATCGGTTCGACGATCTTTCGGAAGCGCGCGAGGCAATCCAAAGGAAGGACTTTTCGGAGTTTTCCGACGTGTCCGAGACCGTTTTGGACCGTCTTCTCGCTGCGTCGGACGACCGGTTCCTGGACCGCTACTGCGCATGGCTCGAGAAAAGCGGCGTTCGCGTGGTCACACCGGAGCATGACGAATATCCTTCTCTTTTGAGCGAGATCTACGATCCGCCGTCGGTGCTGTTCGTGAAGGGCAACCTTCCGAAGGAGCTGCCGCTTCCGATCGCAATGGTCGGTGCACGCAGCTGCACGGACTACGGACGCGACGTCGCAAAGTTACTCGGCGAACAGCTTGCGGAGCGCGGCGCAACCATTGTCACGGGGCTTGCGGCGGGGATCGACTCCGCTGCGGCAAAAGGGGCGTTGTCAGCAGGGTCTTCAGACTGTCCGGTGATCGGGGTCCTCGGCTGCGGCATCGACCTTGTGTACCCGCAGGACAACGGCAAGCTCTATCAGGCGGTGCTGGAGCACGGCGGCGCGCTTGTCAGCGAGTTCCTGCCGAAAACGCCGCCGCTTGCGCAGAATTTTCCGATCCGAAACCGCGTCCTGTCCGGCATTTCCCGCGGGGTCGTGGTGGTCGAAGCGGGCGAACGCAGCGGCACGTCGATCACGGCAGACTGCGCGCGCGAGCAGGGCAGAGAAGTCTTTGCGGTGCCGGGACGCATTACCGATCCGATGAGCGTTGGCACAAATCGCATGATCACGCGCGGCGAGGCAAAGCCCGTCACATGCGCGGCGGAGATCCTTTCGGAGTTTATCGACGACGCGGGCGATGATGTACTGAACGGCGCGGCAAAGAAGGTGACGTTTACGTCGCTCGGCGAGATCGGGCAGGAGA
>CAMNHT010000025.1 GCA_946539625.1 uncultured Clostridia bacterium
ACGCTTCATAGCGGACTTGATGTTTGCCAAAGCATTTCACCCCCTGTAAGATTTGCCCGACCGTTTCTCCGGTACGAACGGAGTACATAATACCATAAAAGATTCCACAATGCAAGGATTATTTTTATGAATTTTCATCTTTTTTCACGAATACGCTGCCAATGCGGATCATGCATGCGGTTCCGACACCCTGCGGACCGAAACGACTTTTTTTGTCGTATCTGATCGTATGATACAGAGTTCACAACTTCGTTGCATTTCCCCGATTGACAATCAGGGGAGGGGTCACTATAATAGGGGACGATGGTTAGCACTCGGAAGGAATGAGTGCTAAAAGATTCACAGGAGGTATGAAAATATGTCATTGAAACCGTTGTTCGATCGCGTTGTGATTCGGAACATCGAAACGGAAGAGGTCACCAAGGGCGGCATCCTTCTGACGAGCGCTTCGAAAGAAAAGCCGCAGATGGCGGAGGTGCTTTCGGTCGGTCCCGGCGCAAAGGACGTCGAGATGGTCGTCAAGGTCGGCGATAAAGTAGTATACCAGAAATATGCCGGTACGGAAGTAAAGATCGACGGGCAGGAAGTCATTGTCATCAAGCAGAACGACATTCTTGCGATCGTTGAATAACAGGAGGAAATCATTATGGCAAAGCAGTTGAAATACGGCGAAGACGCCAGAAAAGCACTTGAAAGCGGATTGAATCAGCTTGCGAACACCGTCAAGATCACGCTCGGACCGAAAGGCCGCAACGTCGTTCTCGAAAAGAAATTCGGCGCGCCGCTCATCACCAACGACGGCGTGACGATCGCGAAGGAAATCGAGCTCGAAGATCCGTTCGAAAATATGGGCGCGCAGCTTGTCAAGGAAGTTGCAACGAAGACGAACGACGTCGCGGGCGACGGCACGACGACGGCAACGCTTCTGGCGCAGGCGATCGTTCGCGAAGGTCTTCGCAACGTCGCGGCAGGCGCAAACCCGATGGTGGTCCGCCGCGGCATCGAAGCGGCTGTGAAGGAAGCGGTCGAAGGGCTCAGAGAGCTGTCAGTTCCGGTTGGATCGAAGCATGCGATCGAACAGGTCGCCGCGATCTCCGCGGGCGACGAGACGGTCGGCACGATGATCGCCGACGCGATGGAGAAGGTCGGCAAGGACGGCGTCATCACCATTGAAGAAAGCAAGACCATGAAGACCGAGCTGAATATCGTCGAAGGTATGCAGTTTGATCGCGGATACTGCTCCGCATACATGGCGACCGATACCGACAAGATGGAAGCGGTCCTCGACAATCCGTTCATCCTGATCACCGAAAAGAAGATCAGCAACATCCAGGAGATCCTGCCCGTGCTCGAGCAGATCGCCCAGTCCGGACGGAAGCTTCTCATCATCGCGGAGGATGTCGAGGGCGAAGCGCTTGCAACGCTTGTCATCAACAAGCTGCGCGGCACATTCACCTGCGTCGCGGTCAAGGCGCCGGGCTTCGGCGACAGACGCAAAGCAATGCTGCAGGATATCGCGATCCTGACCGGCGGTCAGGTCATTTCCGACGAGCTCGGCATGGATCTCAAGGAGACCACGATCGACATGCTCGGCAGCGCAAAGCAGGTCAAGGTCGATAAGGAAAAGACCGTTATCGTCGAAGGCGCAGGCGACTCGAAAGAGATCGCGGCACGCGTAAAATCCATCCGCGCGCAGATCGAGGAAACGACCTCCGATTACGATAAAGAAAAGCTGCAGGAACGCCTTGCGAAGCTCGCCGGCGGCGTTGCGGTCATTGCGGTCGGCGCTGCGACCGAGGTTGAAATGAAGGATTCGAAGCTTCGCATGGAGGACGCGCTCAATGCGACCCGCGCGGCAGTCGAAGAAGGCATCGTTCCGGGCGGCGGCGTTGCACTGCTGTCTGTGGCAAAGCGTGTCAAAGCGCTTGCTGAGAAGGAAACGGGTGACAAGAAGACCGGTGTTGAGATCGTTCTTCGCGCACTCGAGGAGCCGATCCGTCAGATCGCCGCGAACGCGGGCGTCGAAGGCTCGGTCATTATCGAGAATATTCGCCGCAACAACGTCGAGGGATACGGCTATGATGCCGCGACCGATACGTACGGCATGATGACCGAAAAAGGCATTGTCGACCCGACCAAGGTCACGCGCAGCGCGCTGCAGAATGCAGCTTCCGTTGCGGCGATGGTGCTGACGACCGAAAGCATCGTTGCAGATATTCCGAAGCCGGAACCCGCAGCGCCCGACATGGGCGGCGCAGGTATGGGCGGCATGTATTGATTCGGAACACGAAAGCGATGGGGGAGTCTTCGGACTCCCTTTTTTATGCTTCAAAACAAGTCCTTTGCTTGCATTTCCCGCGGATCCGCGATATACTGTTAAAAAATCCGAAAGGTCATATGACATGAGAAAGCCGTTCCGCAGCGTCATACTCGTTTTTTTATCAATCCTGCTGTGTTTTGCAGGTTTTGATACGGTTGCGGATGAGGTCATTTTCGGCGACGCCGACGGAAACGGAGAGCTTACCGCGCAGGATGCGAGCTGTATTTCAAGACATCTGAATCGGTTCCGAATGATGGATGCGGCGGCCGTGAGCCGCGCCGATTTTGACGGAGACGGAGAAATAACGGAGAAAGACGCTTCGCTGATCCTGAGCTCTTTCATGTCAAACGAATTCTTCGTACCGGCTGCGAAGTCGTTTTCCATGCTGGTAACGTCCGAATTGGCAGGCAACGCATGGGATCCGAAGGCAACATCGGAGAATCCTTCCGTTACCGCGATCAATACCGCAACTTGCATCAGAGATCTCAGGAATGCCGATCCGAATCTATTGCTGTTTGACGTCGGCGGTTCGATCTTCGGCAGCTCCATCGCGGACGATTATGCGGAACGCGTCGATCGCTCCCGCGGACCGATCACGTCCTTGTTCATTCAGCTGAAATATAACGCGGTTCTTCTCGGCGATGAGGCGTTTTCCTATTCATCCGGCGATGTACGGCGCGAGGTCAATGCACTTCAGAGCAAAAATATTCCGGTGCTCGGTGCGAATATGAAGAACAGTGACCCTACGATTTTCGATACGCCCGATACACTGTGGAACGGGCTTTTACCGTATCTCATTCTAGATATACCGCAGAACGATGCGACCGCAGACCCGTTGCGGGTTGCCGTGATCGGAATGACGGATCCGTATCTTTCCGATCCGTATGCGCCGGATGAGATCACTGCGGAAGATCTGATCACAACCTATGCGAGACTGCGAAAGGAGCTTCGAAACAGCGCCGACTATACGGTACTGCTGTATCACGGAAGCGCGGAATCGGATTTGCAGGAGGAATGCGCATACACGCTGAGAGATCTTCTGAAGAAAACGGACAGCATTGACCTTGTTGTATCGTCGCACAACGGGACGGGCAGCGTACGTTCCGAAAAAAACGCGAACGGCGTCGAGGTCCCCATCATCTCACTTACAGGCGGCACGAAGACGATCACGAAGATCTCTGTGTCTTTGCGTGAGAACGGCCGTCCGGCTGTTTTGATCAACGAAATAGACACCTCCGAAACCGAACCCGATCCGGAACTCAAAAACAGCATCCGCGCCTACGTAAGTCCGCTGTCCGCCGTTCTGGACGCTGCCATCACATACCTCGGACAGCAGCTTGAACCGTTTGACGGCAAGGCGCTGTGCATGACGGATGCGATCCAGCTCACGCATGAAATGCAGCTGTTCGCTGCGCAGGACTGGATGAATTACAATGACGTCGACCTTCCGAACGAACTGGTTTCGATCGCTTACCCGTATATTCCGATCGGAAGTCTCAAGGAAGGACTGCTGACCTATCGTGATCTGTATGTGCTGGATACCGAAACGCCTCACTACACGCTTATGATACTTCGCGGCGCTGAGCTGCGCGCATGGCTGAAAGCATACGCAGGAACGGTCATGCAGCAGGATACGATCTATTCCCTCTACGGATTATCCTATCTCCTGAATTCACTGAACCCCGAAGCTCCGCTCGGCTTTTTGGAGTATGCTTCCGGACGTTCCGTAGATGACGACGATCTCTTTACGGTGATTCTCGCAGAACGAACGGAAGGCGAACTGAACATGCGCCGGTACATCGACGAAGAATGGATGCCGTACGAAGATCGCGTCATCGAAGGATTCCAGCTTCCGAAGCCGTACGAAGTCGAAACGATCGATCAGAATCCCGTCATCGACGCGCTTGTCGCATATCTCGAGACCGTACAGACATTGAAGCTCGAACACCTGTACAGCTGGATCATCATCTGACAAAAGTCGTGCGGACACGGCAATCAACTGCATGGAGCACGCGGATGATTCATATGCTGTATTATGAAACGGAAACGAATGATATTGCGGCAGGTTCTGAAAACAGCCGATCTTCCGCAGGAGCTGGACGCACATCGCTTTTTCGTACAATGGTACGGCGCGGATGAATGTCTGGTGGAGCAGCATCGGGGCATTCTGTGCTTTGACAGCAATACGCTCCGCTTTGCTACGGATCAGGGAACACTGATCGTCACGGGTCAGTCGCTTGAGCTGGAAGCGCTGACAGATTCCCGCGCAAAAATAAACGGACAAATCATATCCCTTTCGATCGAGGTCAAAAGTTGATGTGGCATTTTCTGAAAGGGTATGTTATAATCCGTGCAGAAGGATTATGCAGCGCACGGTTTCTGAAGAGAATCACGAACGCGGGCATTCCGGTTGCGGACGTTCGGAAAGAAGGAGACGCGGCAATTCTCTTTCGGATACCTGCCAAGCGGTTTTACGATCTCAGAAAGCTCAGAAAGGGTCTGCCGCTGCGCATTCGGATCGTCCGACGCGGCGGACTTCCGTTCCGGCTCGAAAAGCTGTACAAACGGCCGGTTCTTTGGACCGGCACGTGTTTGCTGTTTGCGGGTATCGCGTTTCTTTCAACGCGGATCTGGTTCATCCGGATCGTCGAAACAAAACGCGTCGACCCGGAAGAGATTACGGAACTGTTGGCGGAACGCGGGATATATCCGGGCGCATACCTTGAGGGACCGATCCTGATTACAGCCGCAAACGATCTGTCTGCACAGATACATGACGCCGCATGGATCGGGCTTGATCGCGAAGGTGTTCTGCTGACCGTAAACGTCGTGGAATCATTACCCGAATCGCTTCAGCGCGCGGACCGTGTTCCGTCGGATATCACCGCCGAAAAGGATGGGGTCATCACTTCGATTCAGGTCATGCGCGGACAGGCAAACGTAAAGATCGGAGATTCTGTCAGGAAAGGATCCGTACTGATTTCCGGAGAAGTTGTCTATAAAGATCGGTACATTGATATGGCAGCCGACGGCGTCGTGTATGCCGCTGTACAGTACCGGGTCGAAACAGAGCTTCCAGAAAGGATCACGGAAGCTTACGAGACAGAAGCAACCGAAACGGTTCGCATCCTGCGCGTATGGAATTACGAGATCCTGCGTACAGAACCGCAATTCGAACATTACCGGATGATCGGGCCGGGCGCGATCCGTTCAAACGGTCTGCTGCCGGTTTCGATCGAAACGCAGGAAGCCTGTGAGATTGCGTTCCGCGAACGAACGCTCTCACAGGAGGAAGCGGAGGAATACGCGCTCGCAAGCGCACGGGAGCAGGCATTTTCGATGGTCCCGCACGACGCGTCGATCATCAACACTTACGGAACGATCCGCACGGTGAACGGCAAGCACGTTGCCGTCGTGATCGTGACTGCGGAAGAAATCATCGGAAAAACGGAGGAAGAATCGCGTGACAGATGAATCGGGGAAGTCGATCGCACGGATCGAGCTGGAATCCATGGATGATTCCATCGGGCTGTTCGGCGTATACGATGAAAACCTGAATGTTTTTGAAGAAGAGATCGGCGTCAAGATCCGCATCCACTCCGACGGCATCGCCATAGAGGGCGATGAAGAGCAGGTGCAGCTCTGCCGGACGATCCTTGAAAAGCTTCTGGACATGCAGCGAAAAGGCGAGCCGATCAACCGCGGACGCATCCGCTATGCGATCGACATTGCAAAGGACGGCAAAGCCGAAATGATCAAGGAGATCATGGGCGACGTCGTCGCGCTGACGAACCGGGGCAAGCAGATCAAGTGCAAAACACTCGGTCAGAAAAAATATATTCAGGCGCTGAAATCGCATGAGCTTGTTTTCGGCGTCGGCCCGGCAGGTACCGGCAAAACGTATCTTGCCGTCGCAATGGCGGTGGTTGCGTTCAAAAACAAAGAGGTCGAACGCATCATCCTGACGCGTCCCGCCGTGGAAGCGGGCGAAAAGCTCGGCTTTCTGCCGGGCGATCTGCAGAACAAGGTCGATCCGTATCTCCGCCCGCTCTATGACGCGCTGCAGGAGTTTTTCGGTCTTGAAACATATAAACAACTGATGGAACGCGGCGCGATCGAAGTGGCGCCGCTCGCGTATATGCGCGGACGCACGCTGAACAACGCGTTCATCATTCTCGATGAAGCGCAGAACTGCTCGATCGAACAGATGAAGATGTTCCTGACGCGATTCGGCGAAGGCAGCCGCATCGTTGTGACCGGCGATGTGACGCAGATCGACCTCCCGAAGGAGAAGATGAGCGGTCTCGTCCACGCGATCCGCGTGCTGGACGGCGTTGAGGGCATCTCCGTGGTGAAGCTGACGCACAAGGACGTTGTTCGGCACGAGCTTGTGCAGCGCATCATTCAGGCATACGAAAAACATGAGAACGCCAGAAACAGGGAGCGGAACGATGGTTGACGTTTTTTCCGATACGGTCGCACTTACCGATGATGAGCGGACAAGCATGGAGCGTGCCGCGCTCGCCGCGCTTGAAAGCGAAGGCCGCGACGGCGATCTGACGATCCTTATTGATACGCCGGAGCGCATTCAGACGCTGAACCGTGAGTTCCGGAATGTCGACACCGTGACCGACGTGCTGACGTTTCCTGCATGGGAAGGGGAGATCTCTCTTTCGGCAGACGGATATCTCGGCGATATCATGATCTGTTATGAACGCGCAAAGGAACAGGCGGTAACCTATGGACATTCTTTGATGCGCGAGCTTTCGTTTCTTGCCGTGCACGGCGTGCTGCATCTTTTGGGCTACGATCATATGACGGAAGCGGACGAGCGTGTGATGCGCGAAAAACAAACGGCGATCTTAGACAGCATAGGAGTAACAAGATGAAAGAATCCATCACAAACGAAAGACTTTTGGAGCTTGCGACAGAAGCGCGCGATCATTCCTATTCGCCGTATTCGCATTACGCGGTCGGCGCCGCGCTTCTGACAAAGGACGGCAAGGTCTATCAGGGCTGCAACATCGAAAACGCGTCCTTTACGCCGACGATCTGCGCGGAGCGCACCGCGTTCTTCAAGGCGATCTATGACGGCGTACGGGAATTCTCCGCCATCGCGATCATCGGATCCGGAGATTCACCCGCATTCCCGTGCGGCGTCTGCCGTCAGGTCATGTCCGAGTTTTGTGACGGGGACTTTGTTCTGACCGTATCGAATCGCGACGGAAGCAAGATCGTGACCGAAACGTTCGACGAGATGATGCCGCACCGCTTCGGACCGAAGGATTTATTATGACGTCTACCGGATATAAAAGCGGATTTTTCAGCATCGTCGGCTGCCCGAACGTCGGGAAATCGACGCTCATCAACCGTCTCGTCGGGCAAAAGATCGCAATCGTGACCGACCGTGCGCAGACGACGCGCAATCGCATCACGGGGATCCTGACACGCAAAGAGTATCAGATGATCTTTCTCGATACGCCCGGCATGACGAAACCGCGCAACAAGCTCGGCACATTTATGCAGAAAACGGCGGAGGAAGCTTCGAAGGACACGGAAGCGATCCTGTTCGTCGTCGATGCGCTGCAGGGCGTGCGCGAGCGCGATGCTGAGGTCATGAAGATCATCAAAACAATGCGTGCTCCGGTCATCGTTCTCATCAACAAATGCGATGCGGCAAGCGCGATGCAGATGCAGGAAGCGCGTGAAGCGATCGCAGAAGCGGGCTTCGATACCGTTCTCGCGATTTCCGCGCAGACCGGTGAAAACTTGGACAAGCTCGAAGAACTGCTGAAAAACTATCTCACCGAAGGTCCGCAGTATTATCCGGAGGATATGGTCACCGACCAGCCGGAACGTGTGATCTGCGCCGAAATGATCCGTGAAAAAACATTGGAGCTTTTGCGGGAGGAGATCCCGCACGGCATCGGCGTCGGCGTTGACAGGATGCAGATGCGTCCCGACGGAAAGCTGATGGACGTATGGGCAACGATCTACTGCGAACGCGAAAGTCACAAGGGCATCATCATCGGACGCGGAGGAAAGATGCTGAAGCGCATCGGAAGCGAAGCCAGAAAGGACATTGAGTGGCTCCTTGACGTGCAGGTGAATCTGCAGCTTTGGATCAAGGTCAAAGAGGATTGGCGAAACCGTCAGCAGATGCTCAATGAACTCGGTTACAGAGACGATTAAGCGTATATATTCTGCAGATATGGACAAACTGTCCGTATGAAAGATGATTGCAAAGAGGAATGGGAGCGCTTTGTGCGCACAGGCAAGGTGAGGGATTACCTTGCGTATAAACAGGCGGAGCGGAAAGGATGCCGACAGAACTTACAGAAGCCATCGTAACGGGCTATACGGATTATCGCGACGACGACCGCATGCTGACGCTGTTTTCGCCGACGCGCGGACGCATCGACTGCAAGGCTCGAAATTGCCGCAAGCCGACATCGAAGCTTTTATCCTGCGCACAGCCGTTCGTCTTCGGCGAGTTTGAGCTGTTCATAAACAACGACCGTGTTACGGTCAACGGCTGCGACATCCGCGAAACGTTTTATCCGCTACGGGAGGACGTAGACCGGTTTATGATCGCGTCGGTCTGCACGCAGTTCTGCAACAGTGTGATCGGTCAGGAATCGTCCGATGAGCAGTTGTTTTCGCTGCTGTATCACATCTTGTCGTACCTCGCGTATGCCGAATCCGATCCGAAGGATCTTCTGATCGCGTTTCTGCTGCATTTTCTGGATCACGCCGGATACCGGCCTTCGCTGACACGCTGCGCGGTTTGCAGACGGGATATCCGCAACGATGCGGTATTGTTCTATTCTGCGGAAGCGGGGGGCACGGTCTGCGCAGGATGCCCGCACGGCGGGAAGCCCGTTTCGAAGCTTGCGCTGGAGGCGATGCGGCGCATCCTTTTATTGACGGATGACGAATTGAACCGCGTCATTATGAAGGACACGCTGCGTGCGGAGCTGCTGCCGCTTCTCAAGCAATCCTGCGCGGTGATGCTCAGTGAAAACGACAAAGCCGTACAGCTGCTCGACCAGATGCCGTAAAAAAACAGAAAAAAGATCAAAAGATGCAAGATTTTTCTTGCATCGTTTTTATTTTGTTGCTATAATAAATCGTTCAACAAATCTTAGGAGGATTCACATGTCGAAAAAGTATGTTTATCTGTTCAGCGAAGGCAACGCCGAAATGCGTAACCTTTTGGGCGGCAAAGGCGCAAACCTGGCCGAAATGACCAACCTTGGTCTTCCGGTTCCGCAGGGCTTCACCATTACCACCGAAGCGTGCACGCAGTACTATGAGGACGGTCGCACGATCAATCCGGAGATCCAGGCGCAGATCATGGAATACATCGAGAAGATGCAGGAGATCACCGGCAAGAAGTTCGGCGATCTTGAGAATCCGCTTCTCGTTTCCGTTCGTTCCGGCGCACGCGCATCCATGCCGGGCATGATGGACACGATCCTGAACCTCGGTCTCAACGAGCAGGTCGTTGAAGTCATTGCGCAGAAATCCAACAACCCCCGCTGGGCGTGGGACTGCTACAGAAGGTTTATTCAGATGTTCTCCGACGTCGTTATGGAAGTCGGCAAGAAATATTTCGAAGTTCTGATCGACCGCATGAAGGAACAGAAGGGCGTCAAGCAGGACGTCGACCTCACCGCGGACGATCTTAAGGAGCTCGCGAACCAGTTCAAGGCAGAGTACAAGTCCAAGATCGGCGAAGACTTCCCGTCCGATCCGAAGGTACAGCTGTTTGAAGCGATCAAGGCCGTTTTCCGTTCGTGGGACAACCCGCGCGCAAACGTCTACCGCCGCGACAACGATATCCCGTATTCCTGGGGTACCGCCGTCAACGTGCAGTCCATGGCGTTCGGCAACATGGGCGACGATTGCGGCACCGGCGTCGCGTTCACGCGTGACCCGGCAACCGGTGAAAAGGGTCTGTTCGGCGAATTCCTAACCAACGCACAGGGCGAAGACGTCGTCGCAGGCGTCCGCACGCCGATGCACATCGCAGAGATGGAGCAGAAGTTCCCCGAAGCGTTTGCTCAGTTCACCGACGTCTGCAGAATCCTTGAAAGCCACTATCGCGATATGCAGGACATGGAGTTCACCGTTGAGCACGGCAAGCTGTACATGCTGCAGACCCGTAACGGCAAGCGCACCGCAAAGGCAGCTCTGAAGATCGCATGCGACCTCGTCGACGAGGGTATGCGCACCGAGCAGGAAGCGGTTGCGATGATCGATCCGAGAAACCTCGACACGCTGCTCCACCCGCAGTTTGACGCCAAGGCGATTAAGGCGGCGACGCCGGTCGCAAAGGCGCTTGCAGCATCCCCCGGCGCAGCCTGCGGCAAGATCGTCTTCTCCGCAGAAGATGCAAAGGCGTGGAAAGCACGCGGCG
>CAMNHT010000026.1 GCA_946539625.1 uncultured Clostridia bacterium
TGTGTTTTCGTTTTGCTCGAACATGCTGTTGTTCCCTACGGGACCAATGATGCGATGTTTGCCATTATATGCCAAAGGCTCAGATGATATGCCGCAGCACCACTCACCAGCAGGAGCAAACGATATTGAAAAACGCACTTGTTAAAGCAAGTGCGTTTTCATGGTACCCCCTCAGGGATTCGAACCCTGGACACCCTGATTAAGAGTCAGGTGCTCTAGCCAGCTGAGCTAAGGAGGCATATGGTGGAGCGGGAAACGGGGCTCGAACCCGCCACCTCAGCCTTGGCAAGGCTGCGCTCTACCAAATGAGCTATTCCCGCGAACAGATGATATTATAGCGGGTCGTTCGCGGTTTGTCAACAGTAATTTTTACGATTGCAAAAATATTTTTTCATGCACCGGATTTATTCCTTCCATCCCGCCATGCGATCCATGACTTCATAGAGCGCAAGATACTTTTCGTCGATCATCTCCGTGCGGTCGCCGAACTCCATCAAGCGGGTCGAACCGGTATTGGGTTCCCATGCGGGAAGTCCGTCTCCGTTCGGATCGCCGGTTTTCATGAAGTTCAGAACATAGCCGGTGATATTCTTTTCAAGCGCATAGTCCGTCTCGTTAAACAGGCGTGAGCCCTTTGGCAGGTTGCCGTAAACATAGATCATTTCGCCGCTGTGCCACGGGCCGAGCCTTCCGTTGTGTCTCGAAAAATAGTATTCCCAGACCGGAATGCCGTTCTCCGCGGCAAGGCGGTTCAGGCAGTAATGCGGGTAGTTGAAGAACACCGCGCCGTAGATTTGTGCCCACATGTCCTTCGCCTCCGCGTCGGTCGTCGGGGCATAAATCTTCAGAACATCGTCGGCATATTCCATGAAGTACGCGCGGACCTTCTGCTCGTAGTTTTTCATGCTTGCGTTGCCGAGGATCAAAAACGGTCCGCTCTCCTCGGAATTATAGCCGTGCAGGATCGTCTGCTCATTGTGCACGCCCTTTTTGTACGATTCATACGGCGTTTCGGTAAGCGCATAGCCGTCGACGGTCATATAGTGCTGCGTATACGCCTCGTTGACGATCGTTTCCGCGTCCAACGCGCGCAGTTCCTCCGGTGTTTTGACGCCGTAGCGTGCCTTGAGTTCGTTTCCGGACGTAATCGCGTCGTCGTAGGAACGGAACGAGTGCGGCGGTTCAATCGACGCGACGGTCGAGCTTTCGAGCAATACCCTTTGAAACAGCCCCGAAGCTCTCTGAGACGTGCATAGCGCGCTGACGCTTGCGGCACCTGCGGACTCACCCGCAAGCGTCACATTGTTCGGATCGCCGCCGAACGCCGCAACATTCCTTTGCACCCATTCAAGCGCTTTGATCTGATCCAAAAGCCCATAGTTTCCGGTCGTACCGTGCTCCGATTCGGCCTTCAGTCCCTCATCGGCAAGATACCCGAACACGCCGAGGCGATAACCGAGATTGACCACGACAACGCCCTCACGCGCAAGACCGGTGCCCGCATAATCGCCGTACCACGGCTGTCCGGTCTGCAATGTGCCGCCGTGAACATAGACGAGCACGGGCAGCCCTTCGACCTTGCCCGCGGGCTTCCACACGTTGACGTAAAGCCCGTCCTCGCTGACAGCGGGTCGGTAGTTGTCCGAAAGCGAGATCTGATAATCATGGTACCCGATGATCTGCTTCAGACTGCTGTAAATCGGTGTTTCCACGGGCTGCATGCACATCGGTGCAAAATGGTCCGCATTGAGCACGCCGTCCCACGGTTCCGGGTCCTGCGGCTCCCGCCAGCGAAGATCCCCCACCGGCGGCTTGGCATACGGAATTCCGGCGAACAATTCGACCCTGCCTTCGTCGATCACGACGCCGCGGACGTCGCCCTTTTCAAGCGATACGATCTCCGTATAGGTCGGCGTGCTGCCCTTGTACGCAGGCACACGCTTCACGGGCGGCCATGTAAGAAGCAGAATCAGCGCGAACGCGCCGATCCAGCCGAGCCAGCCGAGTACTTTCCAGTACCATTTCCCGCCGTGTAGCACCTTAATGAACAGCATGGCAAAGCCGACCGTTGCGACAAGCAGCAGGACAAACCCGAGGATGGTGTTTTTGTTCAGTTCCAGCACGGCCAGCATGATGAGAAACAGCAGCGAGCCGAAAATCCCGAATCCGATCATGGTGATCTCCTTTTATATATTCCGGCTCTATTGTACCGTATCCCGCGCCGTCCGTCAATTGCGGATATGCAAAAAGCCCCGCTTTTCGCGGGGCTTTGAAGGATCGATTGATTACTTGACCGTGCAGCTCAGCACATTCGACCACTCGCCGTAGTAGGTCGTACCCTCGAAGATGTGATACGAACAGACACGTACGTAGTAGGTCTTGCCGGAGGTCAGGTTCTTGATGACGTCCGAATTCGGAACCGGGCTCACTGCGTCGCCGTTTGCGTCAAGCTTGAACGCGACCAGATCTTCCTTGCAGTTCTTGGTGAATTCCGCATCCTCTGCGTACTGAACACGAATACCGGTGAAGTACTTGGTCGCCGTCCACTTGACGGTCATCTGCTTCGAACCTGCCGTGACGCTCTCAAGCACGCGGCTGGAGATACGAACCGTGGTCTTCAGCGGACCGACATTGCCGAGGTTGTAGTTGCCGGACGGCTCATTGACGTTGCCGCCGATCTCTGCGCCGGAAACCGGATCCGTGCGGCGCGCGAAGTACGCCTTAACGCCGTACTGATAGCGCGTGCCCGCATAGACCTTGGTGTCGATCCAGCTCGTTTCCGTCGTGTTGTTCCAGCGTTCGAAGGAGGTCCAGCCCTTATCCTTGGTGCTCCATGCACGGCGATAGATGACGTAGCCCGCTGCGTCTTCGACAGGCGTCCACTGAACCAGAACGCCGTCCTTTACGTTCTCGACCTTGGTCCAGGTCGTTGCCGGGAGATAGATCTTGAAGAACAGCTGCGCTTCGCCGGAATAATCGCCCTTGAAGTAGACGAACAGATAGCCGGTGCCGGGTTGTTCATTTTCTTTGTATTCGAAGTCATAGTTTGCAGGATCGACGACGGTCTTTTCGTCCTCTTCATAGACGGTGAATGCCGGCTCATGCTTGCCTGCTTCATGGTCCCACATCACGAAGGGGGTGCCGTTCGACTTATACTCTACTTCGCCCTCGTTGAACTTCACAACGCCGGTGAATGCCTTTGCTTCGGAAACGACGAACGGTGCAAAGTCTGCCGCGAGGTCATGCTGCGTGACGATTACGTGCGTACCGGCGGGATCGTCGGGATCGTCGATCTGGGTCTCTGCAAACGCACCTTTGCCCAGTTCGAATGCGATCTCGGTGCCTACTTCCAGATCATCCGCGACATTGAAGTACAGCGTGCCGACCAGAGCTTCCTCGCCGACCGTCATGCCTTCCGAGGTTACCGCGACGCGAAGCTGTCCCTCCACGGTATCGTTGACCGTGAACGCGTTGAACGCATCATCCTTCTCTGCTTTCACAAACGTGATCTGCGCAGGATCGAAGGTCAGATCAAAGGTCAGCGCGACAAGCATGTCCTCAGTCGTGCCGTTCAGCATCAGGTCAACCGCGAGGAGTCTTTCGCCATCGACCGTTCTCAGATTGTCGTTCACTTCGCCGCCCTTGATCACAAGCGTGTAGTCCGCATCATCCGCCAGCGTCGCGGGGACAAATGCGAGCAGCATCACAAGAGAAAGGAGCATTGCCAACAGTTTCTTCATAGGTACTATCCTCCTGCTAAAATATGCGGGCCGCCCGGCAGGATTTGATCGAAAAACCGGTCAGGTTCCATCCGCCGCTGCGAAACCTCATGCATGACGATATCCGATCGCAGTATTGTTCACAGTATCGTCATATTTACTGCTATATCATAACATACTCTTTCGGCATTTGCAAGCGTTCCCGCAAAAAAATATATGGACGGGTATAAACTTGATTTTTCGTTCATTTTTACCGGGACCGGATCCCGAAGTCGCGAAAGGGAACGCGCTTTACCGCCGGTTTCAGTTGGTCTTGCAGAACTTCACGTTCGACCATTCTCCGTAATAGTCCACACCGTCAAAGACGTGATAAGAGCGGACCCGTGCGTAATAGATCTTTCTCGACGACAGTCCCCGCACGACGGTCTCATATGTCTTCGGATTGGCGATCCGAACTGTTTTGACATTCTGCTTGAAGTTGACGTCGGTCGAATACTGGACTTCGTAGCCCGCAAAATACTTCGACCCGGACCATTTGACCGTCATCCTGTTGGTTCCGGCGGTCACGGAGTTCAGCGTGCGCGTGGTGATACGTACCGCGGTCTTCAGCGGGCCGACGACGCCGAGGTTGTAATTGTCCATCGGGTCCTTCGGATACGCCTTAACGCCGTACTGGTACCGTGTCAGAGCATAGACCTTGGTATCCACCCACGTTGTGCTCTTCGTATTGTTCCACCGTGCGAAGGCGGTCCATCCGCTGCTTTGCGTATTCCACGCGCGGCGGTAGATGACATAACCGCCCGCACCCTCGACGGCTTTCCATGTGATGCGGACGCCGTCCTTCACGTTTTCGGCATTGGTCGACGTCGTGGGCGGCAGATAGATCTTGAACATCCGCGACGTCTTGCCCGCATATCCGTTCAGAAACCTTGCCGTTACGAACGCCGTACCCGCTTCAATGTTGTTCTGATACAACAGACGGTAATACACCGGGTCGATCGTCTCTCCTGTCACGGCGTCCTTCACCGTGACGCGCGGTGTCTTCGGCTTGCCGTCGCGGATGACGTACGGCGTGGAGCCCTTGTAGCTTACATCCGCCAGGTCGTATTCGATCTCCGCCTCGATCTCTATACCCTGCTCTCCCTCGGAAAGCGTGTAAGGCGTAAAATCTGCGCCGACCGTGCGCTGTACATAGTCTGCGTTCCCGGTCTGATCCTCCATGCGCACGGACTGCGCCTCGATCTCGCCGCCGAGCGTGAACGAAAGCGTCGTCCCCGTCTCCTGCCCCGCCGCTATGTAAAAATACAGTGAAACGAGCGGTTCCCCGTCTTTGATGCAGCAGCCGTAATCCGAGCCGAGCACGAGCCGCAGACTGCCCTCCGGCGTATTCCTTGTGCTGATCAGAAGCTCCCGTTCACCGACGTCCCTTCCGGAGGCGTCCGATGCATAGATCGGACGTTCGCCGAGCGTCTGCGAATCGGTCGCGTAATCGAGCTGCTCCGGATCGTACCCGAGGTCAAACGAAAGCGCCGTCAGAAGCTGATCGTTCGTGATACCGTCAAGGTATACGTCGACGCGCAGCGCCTGTCCCCCGTCGAGCTCCGTCATGTACGCGCTCGTCTCGCCGCCCCGGATCACAACCGTATAGTCGGTTTCCTCCGCAGACGCTGTCGGTATAACAGCAAGCAGCATGATCACGGTTATGATCGCAGCTATTGTTTTTTTCATGATGCTCCTCCGTCCGTTCGGCACAACAAATCCCGTTCGTCGGCACGGCGTGCCGACTGCTTTTGTTTAGTATATCATGAAAACGCATCTGCTGCAAGCGTTTCGGCGCATGCAAAAAGCGTCCTCCGGAGAGGACGCCTGTATTCATGAAAAGAAGAAGCCGATGATCGCGAAAATGATGCCGAACAGCATCAGTCCCGCCATGGTCCAGCTGATGATCCGAATGGTACGCTGTTTCATCCGAGTGCTCCCTTATATGCGTAGATCGCATCCTCGAATTTCAGATCGGAGAGCCATTGATCCATACGATACTGCTGCTCCACCGATGCGCGAAGGCTCGGGAAGTAGTCCAGCTTGATCACGCCGTGATCGCCGTCATAGCACATATTGCCCTCGGCGCGGCGGAACAGATACGCGACCACCTTTGCGGTGCCGTCATCCGAAACGGTCGGTTCCTCCACATAGTTTCCGATCTCGCCGACTGCAAGCCCGTTCGCGATCGTAAACACCTCGTCCGAGGTAAACAGACCGGAATGGTCCTTCTCCGCGATCGGATACGGCGCGGTCATGATCGTTTTGAACGTATCCGTATTTTCTTCGGAAGCCATCAGCTCATCAAAGGAACGGTCGCCGTTCATGACTTCGGTAATGACCTGATTCATCTCCTCATCGGTGTCCTTTTCGAGTTTAATGTAGTCGATGTAGATGAAGCCCTCGGGTACGTACATCATCGGTGTGGTGTAGCCGTACTGATACATCACAAGGTTATACCAGAACTGTCCTTCGAGGTAGGTGGATTTCTCCGTTCCGTTCTCGTCTGTCGTCGTCATCGTATCTTCGATACTCTTGCGATAGTAATCGACCAGCGTATTTTCGTCGATGCCGCTGCCGTTTTCCTCATAATAGCTCTCGAGCGCCTGACGGTAGTATTCGCCTTCCGTATTCTGACGGATGAACGCACGGTATGCGCTCTCGCTCATGCCGAGACGCTGGAAATAGCTGTCGACCTGTCTGTCCAGCGCGGTCTTTGAATAGGTCCCGCCGCTGATCAGATTGTCTGCATAATACTGTTTGACTGATTCGATCTGATCGTCGGCAGCCTTCGTGCTTGCTTCGATCTGCTCCTCGGTCAGCGAAAGTCCGAGCGCCTTTGCTTCTTTTTCATAGACCTTCATCATCAGCACTTCGCGCACGCAGTTTTCCTGCAGGTTGCGGATCTGATCGTCATTCAGGGTTGCGCTCGAATAGTTGGAAGCGATCATGTCGAGCATGACTCTGTATTCCGCAACGCTGACCTTCATGCCGTCGGCGCTTGCCGCCGTCGCGCTTCTCTGGAAGCAGTTCATACCTGCGCCGTCCTTCTGAAGCGCAACAACCAGAAAGATCGCCGCTGCGATCACGATTGCCGCGATCACGCCGATCAGAATGTTGCGCATGGTCTTTTTCTTACCGTAAACACTCTTTGCCATATTGTTTCTCCTCATATTTCGGAATGAAATCCTATGAATTGTACTCTTTTCCGCGTCGCTTGTCAACCATTTCCTTGTTCGGGAAGCAGCCTCAAATACGCCGCCATACCGCCGGTCTTTCCCTTGTCGCGCCGGTGTGAATACAGCCGTTCATCCTCGAATGTGCAAACGCCCATCAGGTGGATATGTTCGGGAAGAATCCCGCGTTCCAGGAACTGCGCTGTCGCGACCTGCCAGAGATCGACCGTCGCCTTGCCCTTCGCGTTTTCACCGAGCAGATCGCACTGCGGGAACGCGATCACAAAGCTTTCCGCAACGTCGTCGCCGACCTCGAAGCATTTCGGGCAGATCGAAGGTCCCACACCGCAGACGATATCCTTCGGATCCGAACCGCAGGCGGACTGCATTGTTTTGATGACCTCGGCGCCGATGCGGTCCAGCGCGCCGCGCCAGCCGGCATGACAAAGCCCGATGCCGCGTTTCACCGGATCGTAGAAATAAAACGCCATGCAGTCTGCATGTCCCGTGATCAATGTGACCTCCGGGTCGTCGGTCACGAGCCCGTCACAGTACGGCAGTGGCTCACGGTCGTAGCCTCTGCGGCAGTCATGCCGGTTCACGCAAAGCACCGTCGTGCCGTGTTCGTAGGCGTCCATGACCATGCTGTTCAAAGGGATCCCTGCCGCGTCGCAGAAGATGCGGTAGTTTTCCATCACGTTCTCACGCTGCTCGGGGCGGGTGAAGCTCAGGTTCAGAGAGGAAAAGCAGCCCTCGGAGACGCCGCCCGTGCGCGCCGAAAAGCCGTGGTCGATGCCCGGGTACGCCGAAAACGCCGGGATCGTATAGATACCGACGCCGTTCTTCTCCCGATACGCGTGCTCCGGCACGATCGAGCGATAGATGCGGATAAATTCTTCGCGCGTCATTTCTCGTCCAGAAGCCGCTGCAGCTCCTTCATGAAGGTCTGCGTGTCCTTGAACTCCCGATACACGGACGCAAAGCGCACATATGCGACCTCGTCCACATCACGGAGTTTTTTCATGACCATCTCTCCGATCTCCTTCGTCGAGATCTCGGAGTCGAGCGAGTTGTTGATCTCGCGGCAGATCTCATCGACCAGACGGTTCTGCACGTCCGCCGGAATCGGGCGCTTCTCGCATGCCTTGCGAATGCCGACCGTGACCTTTTCGCGCTCGAACGGTTCGCGCCGCCCGTCGCGCTTGACGACCATGATCGGATTCTCCTCGATGCGCTCCCATGTCGTGAACCTGCGTCCGCAGCCGATGCATTCCCTGCGACGACGGATGGCGCTCCCGTCCTCGTTCGGTCGGGAGTCGATAACCTTGCTGTCCGTTCCTCCGCAATACCGGCATTTCATAGGGCTTGTCCTCCTTGTATTTATGCCATACTTAATATAATAGTATAGCATATCACAACCGGATCCGATCCCCCTTCGAAATCGAATTTACGGATTGTTCAAATTACGGCAGTTCCACGAGGATCACATCCTCGCCCCATTTTTTGATCTTCGTAAACGGGATCACCGTTCCCTCCTTGCCTTTCAGCAGCCCGAACATGCGCGGCGCGCCGGGCACGACGATCGCCTGTACCTCGCCCGCGCACGGGTCGAACACGAGATCGCAGACGTTTCCGTAGCGTTCCCCCGTGCACACATTGATGACCTCCCTGCATTTCAGTTCCGAAAACAGCATATGCATCCTTCTCCTCTCCGTGATCTGAAGCTCCATCGGCGTTTCCCGACCTCCGTTTCCTTTAGACAGATTATGACGCATGCATCCCCTTTTAGACCTGTTTTCGGAAATCTCGCTGCACAGAAAAGCCTCTCCGGTATTTTGCACCGAAGAGGCCCCAATGTTCTTTTGGATCTGATCCCGATATGTCTACAGAACAGCCATGTCCCGTCAAGCGGGCATATACGTCACGCAGGCGAAGGATCACATTCGTCCCGCGTTAACCGTTCCCTTGCCACGTTCCCCATTTCGCAACGTCTTCTTCCACTTCCCAGCCGTAAAACGCGATCCCGGTGTACTTCGTCGTCGTCCAGTCCGCGTGCGTCACGGTCAGCGGCACGAGAGACATTTCGTTCATAACGTACTCCGGACCGATATCAAGCGTATCGCCCGAGGCAAGGTCTATGCCAAAAAACATATACGTCCTGTCGTAAGTCGTGACGGTTCCGATGCTGTATATCCCCGGACCGCCGAGACTTTCCAGCGTCGTTTCAAAAGCCGTCCCGTCGGCGAGCGGACGGTAATTCAAATACGGTCCCCACTCGTTCGTATTCGTAATGTAGATCGTACTCAGCGCCGTTCCGGAATTGTTCATCAGATGCAGATCCGGCGGCGTCTTTTTGCATGCTGCAAAAAAGCCGACCGTCAGCAAAAGCAGCAGAATGATCGCTCGTCTTTTCATGATTTACCTCTTTTCGATCCGTCCTTCTGTTCAAAGGCGTCCGGATGCCGCCTTCGGACGTCGTTCTTTCTTTTAATGACAATATATCATCATTTGCGCGGCACGTCAATTCTGTTTTTGGTTGGATCGCTCCATGCAACCGGCCTTGGTAGGATGCATTGTCCTTTGCGCATGGGCACGCACACTTTTCGGACAAAAACAATACGATGGAAGTAAAGAACCAAGGAGGAAAGACCATGCAACAATCCTATGCAAACGGCGGGTGCTGTTTTTCGGACCGCAATCCCGCCGTCGATCCCACCACGGTCGATAACGTCGTTCCGGCAGGCACCGTTTCTTCCGGCAATTCCTGCGGCATGACGGGCAGCGGAGGCTGTGCGCTCGCGACCGTTTATTTTCCGAATCAGGAGTACCGCGCGGGCTTCTGCCCCTGTGAGGCGTTATCGCGCGGCACGCTTTTCCCGGAGCTCGTCTCCGATTATCCGACCTGCAGAAATCGGGAGGTATGAGTATGGCAGACTATACGGAACAGGCGCTTCTGCAAAGGATCGGCGAGGTACGCTTCGCGCTCGTCGAGCTGCAGCTCTATCTCGACACACACCCGGAGGACCTCGACGCGACGAACGATTTCAACAGCTACGCCGTAACACTCGACCGACTTTGCAGCGAGTATACCGAGCGTTTCGGACCGCTGGAGAATTATGGCAATTCCACACACGACGCCGGAAGCTGGGTCTACCAGAAATGGCCGTGGCAGAATTAAGGAGGGAATCTTATGTGGATCTATGAAAAACGACTCGAATACCCCGTCCGGATCACCAAGCCCGACCCGCGGATGG
>CAMNHT010000027.1 GCA_946539625.1 uncultured Clostridia bacterium
AACATCAGGATCGCCGAGATCGCGACCGGCACGGCAAAGATCTTCAGCCAGTGGCGATAGCGTCCGTCCGGATAGACACGCGAACCGTCGATCAATCTGCCCCAGATCGGGTCGTTGATCGCGTCCCAAACGCGGGCGATGATCGTCATGATCATTACGCTTAAAACGCTGATCTCGAGAACGTCCGTATAGAACTTGTTCAGAACGCTCTGCGTCAGTCCGAACACGAGACAGCTCGCGACATCGCCGAACGCGTAGCCGAGCTTGTCCTTCATCCGGATCCCGCTCGTGCGGGAAATGTAAGACTCCATGTTTTTACCCTCCGCTATTTATTTGTTCAAATCCGCCGCGCGGCGGAACAGATCCTTAAATGCGCTGTCTTTTTTATAGAACACCGGCGTGGTCCCCAAAGGCGCGGGCACGGTGTACTCCGCTTCGCCCGCAAATTCCTTGCCGGTCCAGAAGTCGATCCATTCGCCCTTTGGGAGGAACACCTTGCGCGTCTTTGCGTGGCGCTTGATGACAGGACAGACGAAAAGGTCTTCCCCGAGGAAATAGCTGTACATATCATGGCTTGCGCCGTAGTCCATTGCCTCATAGAAATCCGGACGCATGGCGGGAAGTCCCGATTTTGCGAGTTCCTCACAATGCCTGATGTACGGCTTTAATGCAACGTGGATGTTGGTGAGCCGCACCGTATGCGCCTTTACCTTCTCGGCATCGAACTGGGCGTTCGCCCACGGACGGATCGATTCGTGGCTGCGCATCAGAAGCGAGAACGTGCACATCTCCATCCAGCGGGTGAACAGCTCCTCATTGCGCTTCATCTTGCCGAACGAGAAGAACCCGCCGACGTCGCAATGGATCATCGGCACGCCGGAAAAGCCCAAAGAAAAGCTTGCGGGCATGACGCACGGCATGCCGTAGTCCTTTGTCGTATCGGTGTGCTGATCGCCGTTCCAGAGGATCGGCGCATAGGTCTGAATACCTACATAGCCCGAGCGCATGAAGAACATGATATCTTCTTTTCCGTATTCCTCCACCGCCTCGCGGTTCAGCTTTGCCCAAAGCACCGGCCAGTAGTTATGAAGCTCCTTCGGATCGCCGTTATGAAGCACGCAGTCGACCGGCAGATACTCGCCGAAGTCCGCCATCCAGCCGGATACGCCGAGATCGAGCATATTCTTTTTGATGAGAACGTCCTTTGTGAACCGCACCGCCTCGGGATTGGTGAGGTCGAGCATGCCCGCGTCAAAGGTCGTAGACTTGATGTGGTAGACGCTGCCGTCCTTGCGCGTGATCAGGTACCCTTTCTCTTTGCACTCGTTATAGAGCCGGCTGTCCTTGACAAGATACGGATTGATGTACGCAAGGAAGCGCACGCCGCGCGCATTGAGCTTTGCGATCGCGCCTTTCAGATCGGGATAAAGCTTCTCGTCGACCTCCCAGTTCCACCATACCTGCTTGCCCATGACCGTGCGGTTTTCGCCGGACCAGTCCTGGCTCCACACGCCCGAGATCTTTGCGCCCGCATCGAGCATGGCGAAGGTCTTTTCGAGGATCGTCTGCGTACCGCCCTGAATGCCGAGAATCATGCCGTCAAAGCACCAGTCGGGCAGATACTGCCGGTTTTCAACCTCCTTTGCGTACGACAGCAGCAGCGCGTCGTAGCTTTCGCCGAACGTGACGGTCATGGACTGCGGACACGCGTCGAACACGAAGGTGTACGCGTCGTCGCCGAACGTCGAAATGCCGTCGGACGCGGTGTCGAAACGGATCATCCGTCCCTTGTCCGTCACGAAAACAGGCATCGGCGCGTAGCTGCCGATCGCCGAATGCGGCTTTTCGTGATAGAGGAAACGCGGCAAAAGCGCCTTCTCGATGACCGTCTTTGCCTTGATATGCTCGGACACGAAGTTCACGACCGCTTCGCCGCGAAGATTCGTCTTGCGATACTGCTCGCCGCCGCCGAACACGGCTTCATGCGTAATTGCCGGAAGCCGGAATTCATACGCCCAGCCCGCTTCGCCGGAGAACGAAAGCTTTACGCCATCCGCCCGTTCGGTCACGGTCACGGATAGGCTGTGCCCCTTTGCGGAAAGCACGAAGGTGTCGCCGTTTTCGGCGATTTCGGTCAGCGGGACTCGCTCGACCTCCGTCACGGTCTCTTTGACCGTGCCGCGATCGGCTTCATACGTTTTTTCGCGGCGGACCGCCGTGAGAAAGGAATGTTCGGGTGAATGCGAAAGGATCTCATGATCGTTGAACGCGAGCGTCCAACTGTCGGACTGAATACATGATGACAGCATAAGTACCCCTTGAAACGCTTTTTTTCATGATACAGGAAAAGCCCGCGCCGTGTCAAGCCAAACGGGCGGGCTTTTGCGAAAGAATCAGTATCCGAGTGTAATTCCGAGGGCGACGAACGCAATAACAAGCGCCAAGTTGATAAGAAACAGCGGCAAGCTCTTTTTCACCCACTTGAAGTAATCGACGCCGATCATGGAAAGCGAGATCAAAAGCACCGGCGACGTCGGAAACAGCACATTCGTGTAGCCGTCCGCAAAGGTGTAGATCAGAACAAGCATCTGCTTACTGAGAGGCACCGTCACGACCGCAAGCATGCCCATGACGAGGATCGCCTTTGCCGTCGAGGACGAGATAAAGAACTCAAGTACAAGGATGATCGCGTACAGTACGAGCGCGACGACAAACGGGCTGTGTCCGGATACGAGCATGTTGATCGAGTGCACGATCGTCGGCATGATCGCGCCTTCGTCGAAGATGTACTTTACCGATGACGCGAGCGCAATGAACACGATGGTCGGCAGCGTGCTGACGACTCCTTTTAAGAAACTTTTCAGAACCGGCTTCGCGGCCTTTGCGGAAAGGAAGCCGGCGAGCAGTCCGAAAATCAGGAAGTACGCGATCAGCACAACGACCGTATAATCGCGAAGCGCCGAAAGCGCAGAGCATGTGATAATGAGCCCGAGACAGACGAGCAGGAATACGATGTATACGAGCCGGATGCGCTTTTCGTCCCGCGGCGCGGGCGCGTTCGCTTCATCCGATCTGCCTGCGGCGCGCAAAGCTTCGTCGTGCGCAAGCGTCAGGCTTGCCTGCGGGTCCTTTTTAAGCTTCTTCACGTACAGGAAAACGAAGCCCAGCAGCAGCGCGTACATCACGGCGAAGATAACGATGCGATACCAGATGTGTTCCATCGGGTTTGCGCCGATGATCTCGCTTGCCAATAGCACCGTAAACGGGTTTGTGATCGCGCTTGCAAAGCCGAACCCGCAGGCGATGATGCACACGAGAAAGCCCGTAAACGAGTCGTAGCCGATCAGCACGCAAAGCGCCGTGACAATCGGCAGCATGGAAAGCATCTCCTCAAAAAGACCGAGGAACGCCCCGAACGCCATGAAGACCAGTGCGATCATGCAAAGAAGCAGCGCGCGGCGCTTTTGAAACCGTTTTGCGACCGTGCCGACCAACGCGCGGATGCCGCCGACGTCATTCATCACCTGAAACGCCGCAAAGACTGTAACGAGGAACAGCGACAGCATGATGAGCGTCAGCCCGTTCGACGAGCCGAACACAAGGATCGGCGCCAAAAGCCCTTTCCACACCGGAATGCCCTTTACGCCTTCAACAGGCTGATAGACGGAAAAGTCCGTCGTACCGTCCGATAGCGTCCCGAATTCGCCCTTCGGGATCACGTACGTCAGCACGATTGCCGCAAGCATCAGTATGAACAACAGCACCACGACCTCGATAAACGTCTTGGTCGACAGATTGATCAGCGTTTTATTCTTTTGTTTTTCCATCACGCATCTCCTTAATGAGATCGACGATCAGTGCCCAGCGCACGACCTGCCGACGGTTTTCGGTCGGATAGAAATAGTACTGGTCCCCGTTATAATAGGTCTCAAACTCCGTGTTCACAGAGAACGGCAGCGCGGGCAACGCATCAAAGCCGACTAAGAAGCTTCCGCTTTCGGAACGGTAGAAAAATCCCTCTTTTGTCAGCGTGCAATGCCCATTCTCTTTGGTCTTGTACCTGCCCGTATCACGGAAGATCACGGTATCGACGTCAGTTTCAAGATGCAGATCCGCAAGCTCCGATTTTTCAAGCTCTTTGATCTTCGCATAGTACGCGCCGATGGAGCCCGGCTCACCGTCAAACAGATACCGTTCGTTCAGCCGGTGCGTTTTTCCGCAGGCGGAACAGGTGAGCTCGTTTCCCGCGCCGATCGTGGTATACAGCGCGCCGCAGTCAGCGCAGCGGTAGAGGATATTTTCGAGACCCTTTGCCTTGTTCTTTTGCTTGTACGTATTGATCGGCTCGACAGATTCGTCAAACGCGAGCGATTCGTCGATCAGCCGGTTCAGCGCGTCGTCGGTCATGGCTGTAATCTCGTCTTTTGTGATGACGCGCTCGGCGGAAACATACACGTCCGAGCGGAAAAACGCCTTGCGCCACTTGGGCTTCGCAAAGTAGGAGCCGCGGATCTTCACGATCACAAGATCGGTTTTGAGACGCCGATAGAACGCCGCGCTCTTGTCGACGATCGGATAACTGCGTCCGTCGACCGAAAGGCGCGCCTCCGGAAAGATGACGACCGGATAGCCTTTTTTGAGCATGCGCATGATCTGCACCGGCACGGAAAGGTCCGGACAGAAAAGCTTTTTCGGGATCACGCCGGCATTTGCCGCCGCCTTGCGAAGCAGCGGATGCGAAATGTAATGCTTGTTCACGACGTACGACGGGTTCGCTCTGGCATTATTGAACAGGCGATTCATGTAGTACATGTCGAAGAATGATTCGTGGTTGCAGAGCGCAATGTACGGTGTCGGAAGATCTCTGATCTTCGCGTCGTCGACGTGAAGCTTCACGCGCGGACGGCAGAACCAATGCAGCACGGTAAAAAAGCCGGTAAGATACACCGAGTCCGGCGTCCCTGCATTTTGGCGAAGAAAGACCTTGTTGAGAAACAGAAGCAGCAGCGCGATGAGAACGCCCGCAAGTCCGATGATGATGAGGACCAGAAGCCACAGCGGAAGATCGTTTCGGATGAAATACCGCGCCGCCATGCCCATGAGGTTAGACGTGACGATCGACGGAATGACGCCGGTCGCAACGGTGAAGATGTAGCGGGAATACTTCATTTTGCGGTAGCTGCCGTAATAGCAGATCGCGCCGAACGGGATCAGCGGCATGATAAACAAAAGGTACAGAAGAAGCTGCGTTCCGCGGTCTTTTTTGACCCTTGCGGCAAGCTTTTCGATCTTTCTCTCGTTCTTTTCAAACGCCTCGCTGGAAAACCGGAACGTCGTGACCAGCACATAGATGATCGTTGCGCCGAGACACGCGCCGATATCACAAAGAAGAAGCGCGATATAGAACGGATAGCTGAGCCCTGACGAGATCTGGATGAATTCCGCCGGAATGAAGATGACGACCTCCTGCAGCGCTTCGACCAGAACGACGGACAGGATCCCGAGCACGCCCTTGTCGACAAGAAGCTCCTTTGCGCCTTCGACGTCGTTTGCGATCTCCAGGCGAATGAACGGGATCAGGATGTCGGAAAGGAACAGCGCGAACAGCGCAAGGGCGACGATCACCGATACGAGGATGATGATCCTTTGCGTCGATTTTTTCATACGCTTCCCCTCCTTTCCTTCGAAAAGATGTACAACAAATAATGGAATATTGTATTATAGAACGGTTCTTTTGTCAACCGAGCGCAGGCGCGTCGGCGGAACGGCTCTTTTGCTCTTTTCTTTTTGTTTCGGATATGATATGATGAAATGAATGAATTGATACAAAGGGGCGTTCGGATGCAGACAGCGCTTTGGGAAAGCATCTACCGCACAAGGACTTTATCCATCGTCGGTATGTGCAAAAACGCGGGCAAAACGACCGTGCTGAACCGGCTTTTACAGGAGTCGCGCGGTCGTGTGCTCGGGCTTACCTCGATCGGACGGGACGGTGAATCCACGGACGTCGTGACCGGCACGGAAAAGCCCGGCATCGAGGTTTCGGAAGGCATGCTCTTTGCGACCGCAAAGGATATGCTTTCTCTTTGCGATGTCACGCTGGAGATTGTGTATACAACGGGCATTCCGACGCCTTTGGGCGAGGTCGTGCTCGTCCGCGCAAGAAGCGCCGGAAACGTGCAGCTTGCGGGTCCTTCGATCACCTCGCAGCTCAAAACCGTTTCGGACCTGTTCTTTTCGCACGGTGCGGAACAGGTCATCATCGACGGCGCGCTCGGCAGAAAATCGCTCGGCGCACGGACGGTCGCGGAGGGTGTGATCCTGTGTACAGGCGCAAGTTATGATATGCGGATAGAAAAGGTCGTTTCGGACACCGCAAACATCTTCCGCATCATGCAGCTCAAAAAAGCGGAGACCGTTCCGCAGGAAAGCGACAAGCCGCTTGACGAGATGTTGAAAGCATCCCATGAGGCGCTGATCCCGGGCGCGCTCACCGACGCCGCGGTCGTCCCGCTTCTGAGAAGCGGCGTCATGCGAAACGTGCGGCTCGTTGTGAAGGATCCGAGTAAGGTGCTTCTGTCGCCCGACACGCTTGACAAGCTTTCTGTCCGAAACGTCACGCTCGAAACAGTCGAAGCGGCGAAGGTCCTTTGCGTAACGATCAATCCCGTTTCCGCCTACGGCTGGAAGTTTGACCCGGAGGCGTTTCGAAAAGCCATGCAGGCCGCTGTCGACGTACCCGTCATCAATGTAAAGGAGGCGCTTTCATGATCTCGATCAGCTTTGACGATTCCGTCAAAATCGGTCTTCAATACATTCTGGAAACGCTGCATCCGTGCAGTCCGTTCGGCGCCGAACGTGTACGAAAGCTGCGTTTTTTTGCCCCGGATGAACGCGAAGCGCTCGAAACCGAGCTGAATAACACCGAGCGCGCGGCAAGTGCCGTCCAAGCGCTCGGCGCGCTTTACGAAAAGATCATGCTCGTACTGTGTCAGCTCAAAGACATCCGCGGCTCGCTTCGTCGGCTTTCGGAGGGCGCGGTGCTCGATCACGTGGAGCTCTTCGAGCTTAAAGGGTTTTTACTCCGTATTACGGACCTTAATCCGCTGTTCGATCGGATGCAGGAAACGGTGCAGGCGGATGGGATCGCGTTTTCCGACCCTTCTGCGGCGCTTTCCGTGCTCGACCCCGAGGGAACGCGCTCACGCGGATTCTACATCCCGGACGGCGCAAGCGAGAAGCTTCACGCGATCCGCGCGGAAAAGAAACAGCTCGAACAGCGTTTATATGAGGCACCGGAAGCGGAAAAGGACGCGATCAGAGCCGAACGCACGCGCATCTGCGCCGAGGAGGAGACCGAGGAGCGCGAGATCCGAAAGGCGATGTGTATGGCGCTTCTCCCCTACGTTTCCGCCATGCTCGAAAATGCCGACGCGGCGGGGCGGCTGGATTTTCTGATCCAGAAGGCGTTGTTTGCAAAAGCGTACGGCGGCGTGAGACCTGAGATCACGGAAAGCGCTCTGGAGCTTACCGACATGACAAACCCGGAGCTTGTCGATCTTCTGAAGGCGAAGGGACGTGCGTTCGTGCCCGTTTCGATCGCGACCGATCGCGGCGCGACAGTCATCACCGGCGCGAACATGGGCGGCAAGAGCGTCGCCATGAAGACGGTCGCATTAAACGCGCTGCTCTGCCACGCAGGCTTTCTTGTCTGTGCAAAAGCCGCAAAAATGCCGATGCTGCATTGCGTCCGGATGCTCTTTGACGACGCGCAGTCGATGCAGTCGGGGCTTTCCGGTTTCGGCTCGGAGATCGTACGGTTCAACGAGGCGCTTTCTGACGTCGAAGAAGGGTATTCGCTGTTTCTGATCGACGAGCTCGGTCGCGGCACAAACCCTGACGAGGGTGCTTTGATCGTGCAGGCGGTCACGCAATACTTAAACGGACTCAACGCAATTTCGATCCTTGCGACGCACTACGACGGCGTTGCGGAACACGCGCGGATGCACTACCAGATCATCGGACTTCGTGACGTCGATCCGGACGCGATCAAATCGGAGCTTGCCGCGGCGCATGAGGACGGCGTTGCGATCATCGCTCGGCATATGAATTACGGGCTGTACCGCGTTCGCGGGAAGGCGGACTGCCCGCGGGACGCACTGAACATTCTGCGGATGCTGTCGATGAAACCGGAGATTCTCGAGCGCATCGAACAGGCATATAGGCAATAGGAAATTCCTTGACAACAGAACCCGGAATCGGGTATAATTGTTCCACAGAATTCCATAGGGTCTTCTATAGAGGTGCGGACAGCAGGGTACCCGTTCGACCGGCTCGGGCAGCCGGTTACGTCGTTCGGGAAAGGGGTCGTCCGCCGAAGAGATCGGATCTGCCCGGTCCGGTTTCTGGCGTTGCCGTGTAAGCGGCAATGCTGTCATGTTCAGATACCGGGAACATGGAGCGCTATAGGTCGATCGGTCGACCTGTGGCGCCTTTTTTATTCCGATCGTGCCGAAGCCCCCGCGGAAACGCTGATCCCATTCAAAAAATTATATACTGCGAAGGAGAATGACACATGGAAAAAATGACTTCAATGCTCCGCCTCCGCATGAGCGCGAAGGACGCGCACTACGGCGGAAACCTGGTCGACGGCGCACACATGGTGCACCTGTTCGGCGACGTCGCAACCGAGCTTCTCATCAAGTGCGACGGCGACGAAGGTTTGTTCTGTGCCTATGACAACATCGAGTTTCTCGCGCCTGTATATGCCGGCGATTACATCGAGGCATACGGCGAGATCGACCGCGTCGGCAATACCTCCCGCGGCATGACGTTCGAAGCGCGAAAAGTCATCCAGGCGCGTCCGGACATCTCCCCCTCCGCCGCCGAAGTGCTGCCCGAGCCGATCGTGGTCTGCCGCGCGCACGGCACCTGCGTGACGCCGAAAGACTGCCAGCGCATCGATCACAGTCAGGATAAATAACGGAGGGACGATATGGAAAAGCTGATCATCACCGCTGCCATCTGCGGCGCCGAAGTCACCAAGGCGAACAATCCCGCCGTCCCCTACACCGTCGAGGAAATGGTCCGTGAAGCAAAGCTCGCGTATGAAGCGGGCGCAGCGATCATCCATGTGCACGTCCGCGAGGACGACGGCACACCCACGCAGGACCGCGAGCGCTTCCGCGTGGTCATGGACGCAATAAGGAAAGAGCTTCCCGACGTCATCATGATCCCGTCGACCGGCGGCGCGACCGGCATGACGCCCGAAGAGCGTCTGCAGCCGACCGAGCTTATGCCCGAAATGGCGACGCTCGACTGCGGCACCTGCAATTTCGGCGACGAAGTCTTTGAAAATACGATGCCCACCATGCGTGCGTTCGGCAAGCGTATGATCGAGAACAACATCAAGCCCGAGTACGAATGCTTCGAACTCGGACATCTCGATACCGTGCTCAATATGGCAAAGAAGGGTGAAGTCCCCGGCGCACCGATGCAGTTCAATTTCGTGCTCGGTGTTGCAGGCTGCGCACCTGCAACCGTCGATAACCTCGCCTTCATGGTCAGTAAGATCCCCGCGGGCTCGACCTGGACGGTCACCGGCGTCGGTCGTTCGGCGTGGACCATGGCTGCGGCAGGCATCATCATGGGCGGCAACGTCCGCGTGGGCTTCGAGGACAACGTGTATCTCGGAAAAGGGCACAAGGCGGCTTCTAACGGCGAGCTTGTCGAAAAGGTCGTCCGTCTTGCAAAGGAACTCGGCAGAGAGATCGCAACGCCGGACGAAGCGCGCGCGATCCTCGGTCTCCCCGCACGTCAGTAATCAAACAAATCAAAATACAGTTCAGGAGGAATCACAATGGAACAGTTAAAAGGCAATAAGTACGGCACCCACCGCGTCATCGAGCCGAAGGGCGTTCTCACCCAGGCGGCATGGAAGATCGACAACGACATGACGAAGCGTTACAGCAATGAGATCATCTGCGACGTCATCTCTCTGAACATCGACTCCGCGTCGTTCACGCAGATCGAAGAAGCGTGCGGCGGCGACGAGCAGAAGATCGGCGAAATGATCCTCGGCATCGTGG
>CAMNHT010000028.1 GCA_946539625.1 uncultured Clostridia bacterium
TCTCTTTGAAAGCAAGTACGGCGAAAAGGTCAAGGTCTATACGATGGGCAAATTCAGCAAAGAGATCTGCGGCGGACCGCACGCGAAGCGGACCGGCGACCTCGGACGCTTTGAGATCAAAAAGGAGGAAGCATCCTCCAGTGGCGTACGCCGCATCAAAGCCGTTCTGATCCATGACTGATTGGCTGAAATACGAATGGGAATATAACGAGCGGGAAGCGGTTTTCCAGGTAGACATGCAATACTGGGAGCTGCTTCCCACTTTGGCTTACTCCCAGCTCGTATTTGTCAGCGTTGCGCCGCATGAGCCGGACGCGGAATCTTTTTCACACGCGGAGGAACGCCGTGCAAACACGCTGCAGCACACCCTTGCCGTGGAGCTTGAGGATGCGGCGATCTTTGTCGGCGGTATCGGCATGAAGAACCTGATCCAGTATTATTTCTATACCGCCGACGAAAAACTGATCCACCGCGTTTCCGCGATTTGCCGCACCGAAACCAAGCTTCGCGTGTCCTGCGGGCACGTGGCGGAGCCGCACTACGCGACCTATTACTGTCTGCTGTTCCCCGACGACGCGAAGCTACAGTCTGTAGAGAATGCGGCATACATCAAGTCTGTTCAACACCGCGACGGCGATCTGAGCCTTGTGCGGCGGGTGCGTCTTTCGATGGCGTTTGTGTCCGAGGAAGCGTGCGATGCGTTTATGGATGAGATCCCGCACCTTGGGTTCACTGTAGGCGGACGAGAAAGCGTCGGCAACACTACGCACCCGTATCGAGTCACCCTGAACGGGTTTTCCACGCTCATGCTCTCCGATCTGAACCGGTTTACCGCCCGCGCGATCCGCGGCGCGCTCCCCTACGGCGGCGTGCTGGACCATATCACAGCTGATTTCATAAATCGGCACTGACAGAACACAGCAAAAAGCAGGTCCGAAGACCTGCTGTTTTTTGCTTATTGGAACGGATCGGCGTAGTACGTAAGCACGCACTTTGCCTCGTCTTCCATCAGTATGCCGATGCGGACGCCGTCGCACTCCATCCGCCGTGATTCCATGACGATCGGCTTGCCGTCGACCGAGCAGACGTACATAGAAACATGACTGCCGCGGTTCGTTGCAGGATTGATGTAGATCAGAACGCAGCCCGGCTTCCATTCCTGCCAGCACGACGGGTCCGTCTTGTGCAGCCGCTCCGGATGATAGTTTCGAAACCACGTCAGTGTTCCGTGGCTGTTCGTATGCGGGTAGACGCTTTCCGGAATGCCAGCGTTCTGAAACGCGGTGCGAAGATACGCGCTGCAGTCGAGCTGTCCCTGTCCCGTTCCGTACGGAATACCGAGATATCGCGCAGCGGTATAGACAACGTCTTTGCGCTTTCCGGACGGCATCGCGCTCATGCGCCGCGCCGCCCATTCCGTTTCCTCGTCGCGCAGAGTGGACTGTACATTCAGAAGATCCAGCGTCATAGCGTCTGTGGAAATCTGTGTGAGCGGAGCGAGATCTGTCACATATCTCAGGATCGAAGCAGCATCGTCCGCGTCGATTTCGCCGTTGCCGTTGATATCCGCTGAGAGCATGTCGTGCAGCTCCATACGATCCTCCAGTCCGACCACGTACCGGAGAATGAACGCAGCGTCGGCCGCCGTGACCTTTCCGTCACCGTTTGCATCGCCGCCGAGCCTGTCCTCCTCTTCCGCGGAGACCGTGCGGAATGCAGAAAGCAACATGCATAAGCACAGAAACAGAATCCCGAATCGTTTTTTCATATACTGCATACCTCGTTATTCAAAGTATGATCAGCCGAGCGGATCGACGTAATAGCAAAGATCCCAGCTTGTACTCGATTCCATCAGATACCCGATTCGAACACCGTCGCAGCCGTACCGTCTCGATTCCATCACGACAGGCAGTCCGAGGATCTCCCCGACGTACAGGGCGAGGTGGCTGCCTTTGCCGGTCGAATCGTTGATGTAGATCAAAACACTGCCCGGTGTCCAGTCCTCCCAGGAATACTCGTCCGTTTCATGGAGCTTTTCAGGGTGATTCGTGCGATACCAATTCAGCGTGCCGTCGCTGTAGCTTCGCGGATATTTACTTTTGGGAATTCCCGCGTTTTTGTAGGCAGCCCCTACGAATGCGCTGCAGTCCAGCTGTCCTTCGCCGGTCCCGTACGGCGTTCCAAGCAGCTTTGCGCCCTCATACAAAACATTTCGTACATCGCCTGACGGCATGCCGTAGAGAAACCGCGCCGTCCACTCCGTCATATCACTGCTGTATAAGAGCGATTGCCGATTCAACAGTGCGAGCGTATTTGTATCGGTCCCCTTTGGCTTCAGCTTTGCAAGCTCCACCACGTCCCGGAGAATCGCGGAAGCGTCGCTCTCGTCGATCCGTCCGTTTCCGTTGACGTCAGCCGAAAGCATATCGTCAAGCGCCATGCGCTCGTCCGTTCCGACGACATAGCGAAGGATGCGCGCGGCGTCGGAGGCGGTCACCCTCCCGTCCCCGTTCGCGTCTCCGTCAATCCGACCTTCCGCGGATGTGAATGCAAAACTGCCGATCGCCATGCACACGCACAGCAAAAGCGCAAAAATCCGTTTTCCCATACCGCTCTCCGTTTCGTTCCCGTATGGTCAATGCCGCACGTTACAGACTTGTCGCGATCTGTGCCGCGAGGCGCACGTTGTTGTATACGAGTTGAATGTTCGAAGCAAGGCTCGATCCGCCGGTGATATCCTTGATTTTCGCAAGCAGGAACGGCGTCGTTTCCTTTCCCTTGATTCCCTGTTTCTTTGCTTCGTCGATCGCTTCGTCGATCGCTTTGTTGATGACGTCGGCGTCCATCGAATATTCCTCGGGGATCGGATTCACAACGAGCATGCCGCCCGGATAACCGAGTTCTCTAGCCGCATTGAACGCGCAGGAGATCAAGCGAGGATCGTCCGCGCGCCACGGCACCTTGATTCCGCTTTTGCGCGTATAGAACGCCGGAAGTTCATCGGTGCCGAAGCCGATGACCGGCACGCCCTTGGTTTCAAGATATTCCATCGTGAGGTTCAGATCCAGAATGCTCTTTGCGCCTGCGCAAACCACGCAAACGGGCGTTTCTGCGAGTTCCTCAAGATCCGCGGAAATGTCCATCGTCGTTTCCGCGCCGCGGTGCACGCCGCCGATGCCGCCGGTTGCAAATACACGGACGCCGGCGGAAGCTGCCGCAATCATGGTTGCGGCGACGGTCGTTGCGCCGTCCATGCCGAGCGCGACCAGCAGCGGTAGGTCTCTGCGGCTCGCTTTGGTGACCTTTTGCCCTTCTCTTCCGAGGTAGTCGATCTGCTCGGCCGTCAGACCAACGCAGATCCGTCCGCCGATCACAGCGCATGTGGCGGGAACAGCACCGTTTTCCCTGCAAATGCGCTCGCAGTTCAATGCGGTTTCCACATTCTCGGGATACGGCATGCCGTGTGAAATAATGGTGCTTTCCAGTGCGACGATCGGACGTCCGGTTCTCTTTGCTTCTTCGACTTCCGGTGACAAATCAACGAGATTGTTTCTGATCATGGTTCTCCTAATCCTTGCTAAAGTATATATTTTTACACGAATCATGGTATTTTCTGTCTTGTATTATAGCACAGATGTGATAAAATAAAAACATAAATTTCTATGAACAAGAAAGAAGGAATAGACATGAAACGTGCTTGCGGGATCCTGATGCATGTAACCTCGCTGCCGGGCCGGTTCGGCGTCGGAACGCTTGGAAAAGAAGCGTACGCATTCGTTGATTTTCTGAAAGCCTCCGGTCAGACCTACTGGCAGATGCTACCTGTGAACCCTACCGGCTACGCTGATTCCCCGTATCAGAGCAGCTCGACCTATGCCGGAAATCCATACCTCATTGATCTCGAGATGCTCCTTGAAGAAGGGCTTCTTTCTGAAGCGGAATGCGATCTCGACTGGGGCGACGATCCGACCCGGGTTGATTACGGCAAGCTGTGGGAAAACCGTTTCACCGTTCTCCGCAAGGCGTTTGCGCGCTTCGACCGCACTGCGATGACAGATTTCGTCCGTGAAAACGACTGGTGGCTCGATACGTATGCCCTGTTCTGCGCCGTCAAGACGCATTTCAACAACACGGCATGGTATGCTTGGCCGGATCCCGCGATTCAATGTCGCACGCCGGAAGCTGTCGCGAAATATTCTGAGCTGCTGCGTGATGAGATCGATTTTCAGTGTTTCATGCAGTATGAGTTCGATAAACAATGGAAGCCGCTTCGCGCGTACGCAAACGCACACGGTGTCAAGCTCATCGGCGATATTCCGATCTACGTCCCGCACGATTCGGCGGACGTATGGGCGGATCCGGAGCTGTTTTTGATGGATGAACGGCACAATCCGACGCTTGTTGCGGGTGTGCCGCCGGACTATTTCTCCGAGCTGGGGCAGCTATGGGGCAACCCGATCTATGATTGGGCAAAGCATGAAGCTGATGATTTCCAATGGTGGCGCCGCCGTGTTTCCGCAGTGGCGACCCGCTTTGACGTGATCCGCATCGACCATTTCCGGGGTCTTGAAAGCTATTGGGGCGTGCCGTTCGGTTCAACAGACGCCCGTCCCGGCGCGTGGTATCCCGGTCCCGGCATGAAGCTGGTACGTGCAATCAAGGACGAATGCCCGAATCTTCCGATCATCGCGGAGGATCTCGGCTATCTCACGCCAGAGGTGAAAAAGCTTCTTTCCGATTCCGGCTTCCCGGGCATGCGCGTCATGCAGTTCGGATTCGATCCATTCGGAAATTCCCGGGAGCTTCCCCACAACTACCCAGTGCACAGCGTTGCTTACACCGGCACGCACGACAATACGCCGATCATGGGCTGGGTTGAAACCGCTCCCGCGGAGTGCGTGGCATTTGCCGTCGATTATCTCGGTCTCAACGAGCGTGAGGGCATGCCGTTCGGCTTTGCGCGCGGCGTACTGAACTCCGTTGCGGAGCTTGCGATTTTACAGATGCAGGACTATCTGGGCCTCGGTGACGACTGCCGCATGAACAACCCGAGCTCCACCGGCTGTTGGCGATGGCGCTCCGAGAAGAAAGACTTCTCACCGGAGCTTGCGAAACGTATTCTGTACTACGCAAGAATGTCCGCCCGCATCTAAACAACGAAATTTGCTGTAGGGACGGGTATTGCCCATTCGCCGATCAAAGGAACGGACGACCGGTGGTCGTCCCTACGGTTGATTGTCTCCGAGGCAACAGCAAAGCCGGACTGTAAAAGGTCCGGCTTTTCTTATTCCGTTTTGTGTTTTGAAAGCACCGCTGAAGCGGCAGAGCCGATTGCAAAGCCCATCAGAAGATCCGCAAGCAGATTCCACGTCGGGCTGAACGCGCCGAGATAAACCGACATTAGCACAATCGAAACCGCCAATGCAAGAATCGAAGCGATCCCGCCGAAATACCACGGTGCTTTCTCGCGTCCGATACCCGTGAAAATGCCTGCGGCGATCGCCGTCAGGATCTTGATCACCGTATTGCCGATCGAAATCGCAGATTCCGGCAGCCACTCCAGATAGACGAACAGCGTAAGAAGCAGGACAGAAATCACCAGTACACCCGCACCGAGCGCCGCTCCGCGCACGATCGCGCGCCTCGCAGTCTTTGTCCGCTTTTTTCTTTTGGCCGTTGCCAAGCCTTCCCACCCCCTTTGCCGCATCCTATGCGGGATTCGGGGTTTGCATGACAAGCAGGTACCGGTCCAATGAAAAATGCCGTATTTCGACAGGCCCAAGCTGTCCTACGGCAGCAGTCCGCCGCGCTCCATCTCAACGACCGCATCGTAGTCGAACGACTCCGAGGCAAGCGGCGGGTAATCCGCTTCGTTGTAATTCCAGTACAGATAAACCGTTCTGCTCTGCTCCTTCGTCCACATGAAGCAGTTCACCTGATGCCGCGGCGTCCATGTCGGATCATAGATGTACCAGCCCGTACCTAGATTGACCATCACCCAATAATGCCTCGTTCGCCAGGTGCTTGTTTTGACGCGCTCAACAGAAAGATAAGGAATATCCGTTTCATCGAGCAGCGCACGCGTCAGCGAATAGATATTGAAGCAGTCACCCGTTCCCTGCGAAAGCCCGTCAAACGCCGCTTTACGCCAGTCGGTATAGTTGTTGTTTACGCCGTTTGCGTAAACAATATGCTGCTGTACGTAGTCGAAGATCGCTCTGAGTTTTTCCGCGTCGACCATGTCCGGCGTTGTGATCTCCTCCATAATGCTCTTGGCAAGCGTGCGAAGCTCTTCTTCTGTCACCGTGCGCTGAATCAGCTTGAAATTGCATGCCTGCTCTGCTGCATTGCCGCTCATGTCCGCCGCGCGGTAGACGACCCGATAGGTCCCCTCCTCCTGCAATACCACCTCGGATTCGACGGTAACCTCGACGGTTCCGTCCTCGTCATCCTCAGAGAAGACCTCCGAAAAGTACGCGATCGGTTCGCCGACGTAAAGAATTCGGTCGATCACGCCGTAAAGGTGCGGCGGATTCACGTCGACGACAAGATTGATCGTGACCGACGCTTTCGATGTATTTCCGCTCGTGTCCGTTGCAATCACCGTGACCGTGCACGGTCCCGCAGTGTTGAAATCCGGCTTGCCGTCAAACGACAGCGTGACAGGCGTGATATCCTCTGCCGAGAATAAATCCTCCGGCGAGTACGCATGCAGGGTGTAGAATGTCTTCGAGTCTGCCTCCGGCTTTTCGGTGAGCTTCGGCGGCGTTGTGTCGACGACCGTGATCGCAGGCGTTTCCGCAACGCCGTTAACGGTGATCGAAACAGCAAACGTACCGGGCGTATCCGGGATGAACGGATCCACCCGGATGGTCTGTCCGTCGCTGTTTTCGAAGTCCTCAGGTGTCAGTGCTTCGCGTCTCGCCTCAACAATCCGCGGTCGGACGTCTGAAATTAAAAGCTTGCTCTCCACGTCGGTCGTGTTGCCGCCCTCATCCGTGACTCGCACGGCAATCGTCTGCACCTCGCGGCTCTTATAGTCCGGCGCAGATAGGAACGAAAAGGCAAGGTCCGTCTCGTCGGCAGCATTTTGCACAAACGCTTTCGCTTCGGCGGTCTCAACCGACGAAAGCACAAGAAGCGTCGATTCGGCTTTCGGCGCAGACGTGTCGGCAACGGTAAGCTTTGAAACGGAACGGAAGCCGCTGTCGGTGATAAACGTGATCGGATACGTCCCGACGTGATGCAGCATCTCCGTTTCAATCGGTGTTTCCTGCGTTGCCGAAACGCCCTCAATCAGAAACCGTTCCGCTTCCGGGACATCCGATCCCGCCTCAACGGTCAGCGTTTCGACCGTCGCGCGGACAGAAACGCGAACAGGAATGATCGTTTGGTTGTTTCCCTGATCTACCAGAACGATCTCGACGGTATCGCTCCATTCCGTATCGAAATCCGGCTGATTCGCAAAGGAAACCCGTACCGTACCTGCATCCCGTATGTTTTTGAGAAACGTATCCGGTGTCGGCGAGGACCCGATCGGAACGACCGTATCAACCGCTTCTGCCGTCGGTGCGACCGTATCCCGAACGATCAGGATCACTGGCGTCGGTACGCCGCCGATCGACAGGTTTAAAGCATGCCATCCGCAGGGCAGCTCATCCGTGTCTGTTTCAAGTACGGCGTCGCGCGATGTGAAGTCGGCAGCCGATATGGGTTCACCGTATTCCGCGAATCGAACCGCACGAACGCCGCGGTAATGAATCAGCACTGCGATCACGAGCGCGAAAAGAACGCCGAACGCCCAAGCGAGCGCGCGACGCTTTCTGTTTCTCTGTTTTTGGGAACGAACCTTCATTCGCTTTACGTTCTTTTCAAACAAAAAAGCCCGGAGATCCGGGCTTTTGAATACAGATCAGTCTTTCACTTCTTCGGTCATGGTATTCTCAACGCCCGCATCCTCGACCTGGGAGATCGCACCGCGTGCAAACACGAGCTTGACCTTGTCGGGTCCGACGGAAAGAACAACAACGTCGTCCTTGATAGAGGAGATCGTTCCGTAAATGCCGCCGATGGTGCGAACGCGATCGCCAGTCTTCAGAGAACTGAGCATATCCTTGACCTGCTTGTCGCGGCGACGCTGCGGAATGAACATCACGACCAGCAGCACGACCACCATAAGTAGCGGCAGAAGAAGCGTCATCAGGTTGCCGCCGGCGCAGCCCTGGGCACTTTCGCTTGCGCCCTGCAGGCAGGATACATTTGCGTTCAATACGGAAATAGCCAAATTCAAAAGCATAATCGGTTTTCCTTTCATTTATCTTTCGATATTATACGAAAAAACGCCGCATTCGTCAATACTCGAATGTGAAAACTTTGCAACATGACAACCGGAAGCATTTTGTCATGCATCAGGCAATTTCTCTGTATCGCTGATGCTCGATCACCCGCAGAGCAGGATCTTGATAAATGCGCATAAGCCCCGAACACTTCATTCCGCCGAATTCGGCGAAACGGCCGTGCTGTGAATTTGACGCCTTGCTGCTTTCGCCGGGTGAAAACCAAAGGATTTCAGGCAAAAACAAAAAAACGGCCTGTTGAAAAAGCTATTTCGACAGGCCAAAGGGAGGATTCCTCCTCCCTCTTAAAGATGCATCATCCGTGTTGTCTTCTGGATGACCTTTTTTCCGTCGCGCTTCATTCGACGCGGGATATCCGGATACATGGTGCACATTGCGGTCGCAGCTGCCGCCGCGCCGACTGCCATGCCGATTCCGAGCATTGCCATACGCATGCGATCACCTCTTTCTTTTTTGAGGTTAGTATGCGGAGCTGTGCTGTGATTATTCCGCTTTCGGCGCTTCCTCTTTTTGCTTGTTTTCTTTTTTTGCGCGATAGTCCGCGATCGCCGCCTGCACCGCTTCCTGCGCAAGCACCGAACAGTGGATCTTCACGGGCGGAAGTCCTTCAAGCGCTTCCACGACCGCTTCATTCGTCAGTTGCTCGACCTCAGCAAGCGGTTTGCCCTTGATGAGCTCAGTCGCCATCGAACTGGTCGCGATCGCCGCGCCGCAGCCAAAGGTCTTGAACTTGACATCTTCAACGATCTCGTCGTCATTGATCTTCAAAAACATCTGCATGATGTCGCCGCACTTGGCGTTTCCGACGGTACCGACGCCGGACGCGTCCGGAATCTCGCCGACGTTTCTCGGATGCTGAAAATGATCCAAAACTTTTTCCGAATACTGCATTACTGTACTCCTCCTTTGGGATAAATCGGTGACATGTCTCTGAGTCTCTGCACGATCGGCGGCAGAACCTCCAGAACGTAGTCGATCTCTTCTTCGGTCGTGAATTCCGAAAGCGTCATGCGGAGCGAACCGTTCGCTTCCTCATGCGAGATGCCCATTGCTAAAAGCACGTGGGACGGGTCCAAAGAACCGGACGTGCATGCTGAGCCAGACGAAGCCGCAATGCCTTTGAGATCGAGCATCAGAAGGATGCTTTCGCTTTCGATGTAGCGGATGCCGAAGTTGACATTGTTCGGAAGGCGCTGCGTTCTGTGCCCATTGAGGTGCACGGTCGGGATCCTTTCCTCGACGCCCGCGATCAGCTTGTCGCGAAGTGCCGTCATCTTCTGCATGTTCGCTTCAAGGTTCTCTGTCTGAATTTCCAATGCTTTTGCAAGACCGACGATGCCGGGAACATTCTCCGTGCCGGCACGCTTTTTGTTCTCCTGACCGCCGCCGGTGATCATCGCAGGGATGCGCACGCCTTTTTTGATGTAGACCGCGCCGACGCCCTTCGGACCGTGGAACTTATGCGCCGTAAGCGTCAGAAGATCGATGTTCATGTCCTGCACGTCGACCGGAATATGACCGATCGCCTGCACCGCGTCGGTGTGGAACAGCACGCCGGCCTCACGGCAGACTGCGCCGATCTCCTTGATGGGCTCGATCGTGCCGACCTCGTTGTTCGCCATCATGATCGAAACAAGGATCGTCTCGGGCCGGATCGCCGCGCGGACCGCTTCCGGATCGACGAGACCGTTTTCGTCGACGTC
>CAMNHT010000029.1 GCA_946539625.1 uncultured Clostridia bacterium
GGAATAATCCGCCGCAAGCAGCGCGTCATCGCAGATCCGCGACTTCTTTATGACAAACTGCAGGATCAGCGACGCATCGGACGCTGTGACCGTACCGTTCCCGTTGGCGTCGCCCCTGAGAACCGTCGGCGCACCGGCGCCGAGCGTGATGTAGCTCTTCCAGATAAAAGCACCCTGCCCCGTCGCACGGTCCATGATGCAGTACCAGTTCTTTGACTGATAGTAGACATAGACCTTGTCACCCGTATTCAGAGGCCAGTATTTCCCGAAGTTCGTGGACGGTCCCTGCCGGAGATTCGAATCGTCCGCGTTGCAGACGCCTTCCCAATGCGGCTGCGGTTCGCGCTCGTAATAGCTCACGTAATCCGAATGCACATAGCCCGTCTTTCCGCTTCCCTCGTCATAGACCTGCAGCCATTGCCCGCTTTCCGAAAGCACGCCGAGGATCGCGCCGAGCTTCAGCTCTCCGATCGTCGTGTAGGAGGTCGACGGACCCGACCGTAGACTCAGGGACGTCGTCGTGACAATCACGTCGTATACGATCGGTCCCGGAGGCGGCGCAGGTGTCGGCGTGGCGGTCGGCGCTGCGGTGGGTTTCGGCGTGGCAGTCGGTTTCGGCGTCGCCGTGGGCGTTGCCGTCGGCTGCGGGTCGTCACCTTCCTCATAGGTGAAATCGAACGTCGCCGTCGATTCGATCGCCTTGCCGTTCGCGTCGTACAGCGTCGCGCCGCGATAATAGAATTTCAGCACATCCACGTAGGAGTAGCCCTGTTTCACCATCTGCCCCGCGCCGCGGTGCGAAAGTCCCGCGCGATGCCCGCTGTTCACGCCCCATACGAGCTTCCATTCGTTCTTCTGCGTCCGTACCGTGAAGCAGATCGTGCCGGAAGCGTCCAGTACGACCGCTGTTTTGATCTCGTCCGGCGTGCAGGAAAAGCGGACCTGTTTCTGTTTTCCCGCGCCGTCCTTCACCGTCAGGGTCCAATCATACCGTTTCTCCGGTGCAAGCGTGCTCGGATAGCGCGCGGTGCCCGATGGATTGTCCGGATCGTAAACGCCGGTCAGCGCGTCGACGGAGACGATCTCCTTCGCGCCGGTCCTGTCGAGCAGAAACGCATAGAGCAGAGCGTTCATATTTTTCGGATTCGTTCCGTCGATCGCCAGCACAACATTCTTGGTCGATCCCAAAAGGTCGAACGGATCATAGCCGAACCAGTACGCGCCGTCGTTTCCCGTGCCGCCCCAGCGGATGCGCGGCGTGATCGCCTGCCCGCCGTTCGCGGTGCTGTAATAGGTCTTTACGGTCTTTCCGTTATACCGGAGCGTCTGCGTCCAGACCGCGTCGACCGCCGCGATCGTGTTCTTGTCCTCCGCGACAAAGCCGTAATAAAGCTGCGAGCTCGTAGTATCGTACACGTCGAAATACTTGTTCTTTCTCGCCTCGACCTCCGCGAGCGCAAAGCCCTTTGCGCAGATCGTTTCCGTTTTCAGAAAGTCCGGTCTGGAGGAATCCGAAAGTTCGCCGCTGACGACACCGTAGAGATATCGGTGCATGTCGACGTAGTTGATGAGCCGCAGCGTGCCGCCGTCATTATAAAACAGGAAGTCGCCGTAATATTTGCGTGTGCCGTGCTTCGGGTTGTCGAAGGTCAGGATCGTAGCGTCGTCCGTGCCGACCCGCTCAAGCCGCACAGAACCGTCCGAGGTTTTCAGCACGCCCGAGGACGAATGCGAGACCGTGATTTTGCCGCTTTTGAGCTTCGCGGTCACCGTTCCGCCGCTGACGGTCTTACTGCCGACGGCATACTTGCCCGCAAGCTTCACCGTGAGTGTATCCGCGCCGTTTGTGGACAGAAGTACGCGTACGATCGTTTCATCCTCCGAAGCCGAAGCCGGCTGTACCGCGATCGGAAGCATGAGCAGGCAAAGCAGCAGGCAGAATACCCGTTTCATAAGCGCACCTCCTTTTTCTCGGTTCCGTGTATCTCCGTTATATCATAGGTCGACAAAAAAACAAACGCTTTTCGGCGTTTGTTGAAACAATGTTTACAAGGATGACGAATCTATGTTGCAATTTTGGCAGATTCAGGAAACCGGCGAAAAGATCCGCATGACGGCTTCCGCGGCCTTTCGCCCGTCGACCGCCGCGCTGACGATGCCGCCGGCGTACCCGGCGCCCTCGCCGATCGGATACAGTCCCTTATATGAAACGGACTCCATTGCCTCATCGCGCAGGATCCGAAGCGGCGACGATGTGCGGCTTTCCGCCGCCGTCAGGATCGCGTCCTCCATGTCATAGCCTTTGAGCTGCCGTCCGAACGTCTTTAACCCGTCGCGGATCCCCGCAGAAACGAAATCCGGCAGGCAATCCGAAAGCCGCGTATAACGCACACCCGGGCGATACGTCGGTTCAACCGAGCGTGAGGGCTTGGACTGCTCGTTCCGTAAAAACGCGCCGACCGTGGAAGCAGGCGCGGTCCCGTCCGCGCCGCCCAAAAGGAACGTGTTGCGTTCGAGCCGGTCCAGATATCGAAGCCCGTCCAAAGGATGCGTGCCGAAATCCTCCGGCGTGATCTGTACAACGACCGCCGCGTTGGCATTTTTGCCGTCGCGGGCGAAGTTGCTCATGCCGTTGACCACGATCTGCTCGTTTGCGCTTGCGCTTGCGACGACCTGTCCGCCGGGGCACATACAGAATGTATAGACGCCGCGCTCGACGCTTTTCGCGGTGAGCCGATATTCCGCCGCGCCCAGCCGCGGATGGTTTGCCATCGGTCCGTACTGACTTTCATTGATCAGGCTTTGCGGATGCTCGGCGCGTACGCCGATCGCAAATGCCTTCGGCGCCATCGCAACGCCCTTCAGAAACAGCATCCGTGCCGTATCCCTTGCGCCGTGTCCGATCGCAAGCAGCAGCGCCGCGCAGGGCTCCCGGACCGTACGGTCCCCTTCGCGGATGCAGACCGCCGCAACCCTGCCGTCGGTCACGCGGATATCCTCGAGCTTTGCGGAAAAGCGCACTTCCCCGCCGGCAGCCTCGATCCGTCTTCTGAGATTGCCGACCACCGCGCGCAGCCGGTCCGTTCCGATATGCGGCTTGGCAAGATAGGCGATCTCCTCCGGCGCACCGCACGCGATCATGTCTTTGAGGATTCCGTCGATATGCGGATCCCGGATGCGCGTCGTAAGCTTGCCGTCCGAAAACGTGCCTGCGCCGCCCTCGCCGAACGCGACGTTGCTGTCCGGATCCGGATTTGCGATCCTTCCGGACCAGTACGTTTCCACGTCCTTCACGCGTTCTTCGATCGGACGTCCGCGTTCGATCACCAGCGGACGATAGCCGTTTTCCGCAAGCGTCAGCGCGGCAAACAGCCCCGCAGGTCCGAGCCCCGTGACGATGATCCGCCCGTCCGCCTGTTTCGTACCGAAGGCAACCGGCTCCGGATCGGTTTTAAGGACAAGCTCCGCCCGAAGCTTCGGGTCGTTTTGCACGCGCTTTGCCGCCGCGTCGGTCAGTGTGAGCTCCGCGTGGATGCAGTGAAAGATATCCTGCTTTTTACGCGCGTCAAGCGCCTGCCGTACGATGCGGATGCGGATCAGCGCATCCCTCGGAATACCGAGCTTTTTACAGCACGAAGCGGCGAACGATTCGTCCGTCGCATCGAGCTCTTTTCTTAAATTTTGCAGATAGACCGTTTTCATTCCGATCGGTTCATCAATTTGCTTCAACCGTCTCGATCTCATCCAGAACGACCTTTACGGTCTTCGTCTGTAATTCGATCAGATACTGCTTTCCGTCCTTCGATGTAAGCGCGATCCGGATCACCGGATCTTTGCCGTTCTCCGGCACCGTGAGGAGATAGTTCTGCACGTACAGATCGACGCCGTTCCACCGGATCACAAACGGCACTTCATGCGTGCCCTTGCCATAGTGATGCAGGTCGACGCTTGCCGTAAGCCATGCCGGATCGAACGCATTCATCGCATCGGTCAGTCCGGAAACTTTGATTGCGATGGTCTCCGGTCGTTCTTTTACCTCGATCCCTTCATCCGGCTCGCCGTATTCGACCGCGATATCGTATTCCTTCTCATCCACCGCCAGCTTCCAGATCTCCATCCGGACCAGCGTTGATTTCTGTTCGCACGTGATGCCTGAAGGGATATCAAGGTCGACCTTGAATGTGACCCTGTCCCGCGCGAGGTTCAGATCCAGCGCGGTTGCGTCGATGCTCGCATTCAGATCCTGCTCGCGAATGATTTCAAGCTTGCTGCTGCCGTCCGTCTTTTGAAGATCGAGCAGGATCATTTCGGTTGTGATCTCGCTGATCTTCGCAAGGTCCTTTGCCGAGCCGTATATGCGCACCGTCTTGGGAAGCGCGCCGTCCGCAAATGTGCACAAATAATCGTATATATCCGTGTCAATCGCATCCTCGCCCGAGAGGTTGATCTTTACCGGCACTTCCTTATAGCGTCGGATCTCGATCCCCTCCACCGTCACCTCAACGTCCGTCGTCGCTTTGGTTTCGAGGATCTCATCCGCCTCGTTCCGGAAAACGACCGGCAGCGTTCTCGAAAAGGTATCCGGTGCCTGCGCAAGCTCCGCATCGGTGAAATTACCGAGATCCAGCTCCACTTCGGCGCTTGAAATTTCGTCGATCTCCGCTTTTCTGCCGAAGACCGATCGCAGCGAAACCGTTTTCGTCAGATTGTATTCAAAGCCTTCCACGGTTCCGTCGAGATTCTGTATCTCCGGAAAAGCACCGTTCGTTTTGACCTTGACCGATCGGATATCCTTGCTGGAAACCCGTGCGATATGCAGCGTAATCTCGCTGTTTGAGATCTTCTTTTCTTCGCAGAAATTCGGGATCTCGATCGCACCGACCTTCAGCGTGACGTCCATCTCATCCGGATCCTGATTGCTTGTCTCGATACTGCTGAGATCCACGCCGTACCGGACGTTGTCGTTATTGATCTTGCTGTGGTTGTCTATGGTCGCTTCAAGGTTCACGTCGGTCGTAGGCTTCGGGTCATTCTCGCCTTCAACCACGATCCACCCGTTTTCGATCAGCTTATCCTGATTCAGAAGCTCGATCTCCACCCCGTATAACCGCTTGACATAGACGGGCTTGACCTCCGAAAGTACGTAGCCCCAAAGCAGAAGCGCAAACACCAGCGCAATGATCTTCAGCGGAATATTCTTTGTAAAAACGTTTTTCAGAAACTGCCCGACAGCGGAGAAAAACTTTTGCCGTTTCGTCATATTATACCTCCGCAGCCTTTTTCTTTCTCTTCCAGGGAAGCACAAAGCCCTGATCCTGAATCAGCAGCCCTTCGAGCGTGTTTGAGAGCGCCTTTTCATCGAGATACCGGATCAGCTTGCCTTCCTTCGCAATGGAGATCGCGCCGGTCTCCTCCGAAACGATGATGACCACGCAATCCGCCGCGGAAGAAACGCCGAGCGCCGCGCGATGGCGGGTACCGAGCTCACGCGCGACCTTCGTATCGTCGGACAGCGGCAAAAGGCAGCTTGCGGCGACCACGGTCATTCCGCGGATCACCACCGCGCCGTCGTGCAGCGGCGTGTTCGGTTCGAAGATGTTCTCGATCAGCGCGCCGGAAAGCTCCGCATTCAGCGGAATACCCGTCGCGGCGATATCGCCGAGCCCGGACCGCCGTTCAAATACGAGCAAAGCACCGACGCGTCGTTTGGACATGTGAAGAATCGAGCGCTTCACATCCTGGATGAGGCGGCGCGCTTCGGTTTCGTCGTCTGCGCCGAGCAGCCGTGTCAGACGGTTCGTACCGATCCTGCTCAGCATGTGCCGGATCTCCGGCGTAAAGAGAATGAACAGGATAATGAAAATCGAACCGCTTGCCAGCGTGCTGTTCAGCACCCAGTAGATCGTCCACAAATTCAGTACACGTGCCAGTACGGAGAGCAGGAACAAAAGCCCGATCCCCTTCATGACCTGATATGCACGCGTCTCCCGTGTCCATTCCAGAATTTTGTACAGGAAGATGGCTATGATCAGCACGTCAAAGATGAAGCTCACGAGACCGCTCGTCGTCGTGAGTGCGCCGAAAATGGTATAGAAAATGGTTTCCAGATCCAACTTCCCGATCACCTCTCTTTCATGCTTGCCGCTAAAGCGTTACAAAATGTTTCGACAATCATATTATACCATCAATGTGTCATAATTGTCACGCAATTATTACAAATTTGCGCGAATTTGTTCCGCGTTTTTCATCAGGGAAAGATAAACCGCAGCCGCGGCGCAAATCAACGCCGCCGCGATCGCAGGCGTCAGCCATCTGATCCCGGTAAGAAGCGCCGGAAGCACGGCTGCCGCAGCAAGACCGATTCCGACAAGCACCATGATCAGCACCGCGCCGCTTTGCTTGACGACCTCGGTATCCGATTTCCACGAAAGCCGCGGCATTTTTGTGTTCACGTACAGCCCGAACACGGTGGTAAACAGCAGCGCAGCGATCGGTGTCAGCACAACGCCGAGTACATCGACCGCGTTCAGCATGTCCCGATAAAAGATCGTCAGCAGCGCAGTCGTAAACAGCAGCGCCGGTCCCACAAGAAGCAGGTTCATAAGAAGCTTTGCACGAAGCCAGCGCTTTGCCGAAACCGGCAGCGTTTTTGCGATCCAGATCTGTTTCCCTTCCATCGAGACGGCGCAGGAAGTCGTAGGTGAGATCGTTGCGCAGAAGATAAGAACGCCGGTGATCGCAACCGGAGCGATCCCCGTCATCGACGCCGCTTTCAGAAACTGAACGGCTGTTTTGGACATTGCCGCGCCGACAACGCCGAGTACGGCGATCAGCGCCGATCCGATGATCGTATTGACGACCCATGCGGTGCTGTTGAAGAAGCGTTTGCATTCGATCATGAACAATGCTTTTTGCGTACCGCTGCTCTTAAGCGTGCCGAGCCGATAGTTTTTCACATGATACCCGGCGCCGAGCCGATCGTGCAGCCAAAGGAATGTGCGATTGAGGATCAGCACATACAGTGCGCACACCGCCGCCGAGCCGACGGAAAACAGCAGTGCATTCAGAGGCTTCCCCGTCACGCCCACCGCATACAATTGCGCGGGCGGATAGATCCGTGACGCAACGGACGCAGCCCTTTCCGGCGCGATCATGAAACGGTTGCTCAGCTGCGGGAACATGTATGCGAAAACGATAAATCCCAGAAGAAAGATCATCTTGATCGCGGAGGTAATGCCTTTTTTATGCTTGCTTTTCGCAAACGCCGCAGAAAGAAGCAGGTCTGCGCCGCTTCCGATCACGACCGGAACGACAGGCAGCAGCAAAAGCGCGGCGGGAAATACCGGATAAAACCACCACGCAGGACTGCACAGCACAGCATATACGACGCCGCACGGCAGAAGATATGCGGCGCAGTACAGCGCTTCCACGGAATACAGCGCAAAGAACCGCGCGAGCACGATCAGCGAGGTCGGAATCGGCATGCCCATCAGCGTATCGAAGTCCGCAAAGGAGGACAGCGTCGCACCGCCCTGCGCGAACGCCATGGCAAACGCAAACAGGCTTGCCATCACGGCGATCATGAGGAACGGCACCGAAGGATCGACGCCCGCTTTCAGCATCTGATACGACGTCATGCCGGACATGCCGCCGTAAATCACCACGATCAGAACAATCGCAACGATGCCCATGACGGCGTTTCTGCGTTCCCTGCCGTCTTTGGAATGCCGCATCACCGACACGCGAAAGATGCTGTTAAGATACAGCTTTACGAGTGTTCGGAACGCTTTCATTTGTCTGTCAGCTCCAGAAAGAGTTCTTCAAGGGAATGATCTCCGCGCACCGCGTCCATCGGACCGGCGGCAATCAGCTTTCCGTTTCTGATGATCGCGATCTTGTTGCAGAGCTTCTCCGCAACTTCCAGGACGTGCGTGGAAAAAAAGATCGCGCTGCTGTTTTCCACCAGCTCGTGCATGATGCCCTTCAGCGTATGCGCAGCCTTCGGATCGAGCCCGACAAACGGCTCGTCGAGCATGAGAAGCTTCGGATGCTGAATCAGCGCTCCGATCAAAGCGAGCTTCTGACACATACCGTGCGAATAGGACCCGACCAGATCGCCGAGCTTTGATTCGATCTCGAACATTGCGGCGTATTTTTGAATGCGTTCGCGGCGCACAGTCTCGTCGATGCCGTAGATATCGCAGAGGAAATTCAGGTATCCCTCCCCCGTCAGAAACGTGTAGAGATCCGGATTGTCCGGGATATAGCGCATGATGCGCTTTGCCGCCATCGGATCCTTTCGTACGTCGATCCCGTCAACGAGGATCTCGCCTTCGTCAAACGGCAGAATGCCGGAAATGCATTTGAGTGTCGTCGTTTTTCCCGCGCCGTTGTGTCCGATGAAACCGTAAATATCGCCCGCCTCGACCGAAAGCGTCAGCCCGTCGACCGCGCGCGGTCCGCTGCCGTAGCTTTTGACAAGGTTTCTGATCTCAAGCATAGATTACTCCTCTTCCTTCTGCCGGTACAGCACAAGCTTCCGTCCGATGCACTGGATGACGTCCGCGCCTGTCGCCGCCGCAAGCTGTTCCGCCGCTTCCTTCGCGGAAAGCTCGCTCGTTTCGAGCACGGAAAGCTTGATGAGCTCACGCTTTTTCAGCGCCGCGTCGACCGCTTCCACGAGCGGTTCGGTGATGTTTTCCTTGCCGATCTGAAAGATCGCGGTCAACGTATTTGCCTGTTTGCGCAGTTCCGCACGTTCTTTTCCCGTCATGATTTATCTCCTTTAGTCCGTAAAATCAAATTCCCATTCGCCGAGGCGGATCGTGTCTCCGTCCTTCGCACCCATCTCGCGAAGCGCGGAGATGATGCCCGTTTTGATCAGCAGCTGCTGGAAGCGGCGCATCGACGCGTCATCCTCCGGGTCGGTCGTGTCGAGAATGCGCTCGACGTCGCCGCCCTCGACCACATACGCGCCTGCATCATCGCGATGCACCGTAAAGCCCTTTTCATACTGCGCACCGACGAGAAGCTCCGTCTCGTCGTAGACGCGCACCGGCGGAAGCGCGTCGAGCATCTTCACGATGCGGTCCAGCATCGGTCCGAAGCCCTCGGTCGTCGCCGCGGACACCGCAAACACCGGTACGCCCTCCGGCTCCAGCGCCGCTTTGATGCGCTCGAAGTTTTCTTCCGCGCCGGGAATGTCCATTTTGTTGCACGCAACGATCTGCGGCAAGGCCGCGAGCGCGTCGGAAAATTTCGAAAGCTCCGCGTTGATCTTTTCGTAATCGTCCAAAGGATCGCGCATCTCGCTTCCCGAAGCGTCCAGCACATGCACAAGGATGCGCGTGCGTTCGATATGGCGTAAAAAATCATGTCCGAGCCCCGCGCCTTCCGCCGCGCCTTCGATCAATCCCGGGATGTCCGCCATCACGAACGAGCGCTCGTAGCGCGTCGCCACGCCGAGGTTCGGCGTCAGCGTCGTGAAGTGATACGCCGCGATCTTCGGTTTCGCGCTCGTCAGCACGGAAAGGATCGTCGATTTTCCGACCGACGGAAGCCCTATGATACCGACGTCCGCGATCGTCTTAAGCTCCAATTCGACGGTGCGTTCCTCGGTTTTGATCCCGTTTTGCGCAAAGCGCGGCGCTTGCTTGGTCGCCGTCGCAAAGCGTGCGTTGCCCTTTCCGCCTCTGCCGCCGTACAGCACGATACGGGTTTTGCCCGGCTCGCTCATATCCGCGACGATGCTGCCGGTCTCGATATCCCGCACGATCGTGCCGACCGGGACCTTGATGAGGAGATCCTCGCCGTTTGCGCCTGCCTGAAGCTCGGCTCTGCCCTGTTCGCCGTCCTGCGCGCGGAAGTGCCGATAGCGCTTGAAATCGAGCAGTGTAGACTGCTGCGGGTCCGCGACGAACACGATATTGCCGCCCCTGCCGCCGTCGCCGCCGGAGGGTCCGCC
>CAMNHT010000030.1 GCA_946539625.1 uncultured Clostridia bacterium
CAGCGTAACAGCGTTACAACGTAACATATATTGTATATCTATATATAATCGGTCATCTATCTGTTACGATGTTACGATGTTACGCATAACACGCACACCCCCTCCGTTACACGGAACAGAGATCGTTCAGATCTCAAGCGTCAGGTTTTTGCCGGTGATGCCGACAAACGCACCCTTCTCCGCCTGCGGAGAATCCGGATGGCAGATGAGCCACTTATTGCGCATCCAGAGAAGTCCCTCCTCTCCCGGCGCGGACGTGTTCACCGATTCCAAAGGCGCGTTGGTGCCGCGTTCCAATACAACAAGGCAGTTGAAGCCGGTATTCTGTATCCGGCACGGCGCAAAGTGCAGCACGCGCGGATGGATCTCAACGAGCGTTTCGGGCGGCAGATAAAAGCCCTTCACGTCCCTCGAATCAAGCGTGCGGTTACAGACATCTTCGGGCAGTGCCAAAAGCAGAACGAGTCCGGTCGTCGAGTAATTGACCTCGCTGCATTTATGATACTCCTCGGCGTTCAGCGTAAATCCTCTGCCGTTACAGAAGCCCGCCTGGATCGGCATGCCGCCGTAAACGGTGCGTCCGATTTCTTTGATCGCGTCAAGCGCTTCCAGCGCGGGATCGCCCGCGACGTACCGGTTGCCGCTTTCGGGGATGCCGGTCTGTTCCATCGCACGGGAAAGCGCGGCGGTATCGGTGCAGGGCAGGATCCGCCCGTAAGGCGCGAATGCCGGATCGGTCACGGAAAACAACGGCAGATTTGGGTTCTTATGTTGAAGCTGTTCAAGGATCGTCATTCGATCATACCTCCGTTTTTGTAAAAGTGGATCGTGTACAAAAGTCCCGCCGCAAGAGACTCCAGCTGTCCGTTAAAACGGCTTTTCTCCATCGGCGCCGCATGCGCGGCGTCCACGCCGACGTCCATTTCCGCCGAAAGGCGCGACATAAAATACGGATGCTCGAAAATCTCGCCGTACAGCACGAGCTTTCCGGGGTCGAGGAGATACACGACGCTTTTCAGCGCGTCCGCAAGCGCCTGTGCCGCGCGGTCCGCAATGTTTGATGCGCCTGCGTCGCCGCCGCGCGCCGCGTCTAAAACGAGTGCGGTCGTTACCGCGTCCCTGTCGCCGTTTGTCAGCTTCCATAGCAGCGGCGTTTCCGTTTCGGAGAGGATCGTCTGTGCATCCTCACGGATCGCCGCCGGAGACGCGATCGTTTCAAGACAGCCGGACTTGCCGCAGTGGCACGGCTTGCCCCCGCGCCGGATCACCGGGATATGCCCGATCTCCGCGCACTGCCGCCGATCGCCCTCAAAAACCTCATCGCCCGCGGAAAACGCCGCGCCGATGCCCGAGCCGCACCGCAGGAAAAAAAAGCTTTCCGGCTGTTCCTCGCCGGATAAAAACATCTGCGCCGATAAAAGCGCACGGACGTTGTTCGAAAGTACCGTGGGATAGCCTGTGTACGTTTCGAACCGATCGCAAATCGGAAAATCCGCCGTATCGAGCGCATCGAAGCTCGTTTTGACGGTGCGTCCGTCCGTCCCGATCACGCCGCGTACGGCGATCCCGAGCCCAAGGATGCTGCTCCGGTCGACGCCTTTCGTTCTGCAAAGTGCAGGCAGCCGTTCGGAAAGCACCCGCACCGTTTCCTCTGCAGGCGCTTTGATCGGTATCGGCACGGTTTCGGTAACCATTACTTCCCCGTCCGTTCGCACGGCGGACAGAATCGCTTTTCCGAGCCCGATCGACACGCCCAGCGTACAGAACGAATCGGTTTTCAGCCGCAGCGTGATCTCACGCCGACCCGCGCCGTCGGACGGCTTGGCCCCCTCCTCGTAGACAAGTCCCTCGCCGATCAGCTCCCCGACGATCTTCGTCATTGCCGCGGGAGTCAGTCCGAGCATTGCCGCAAGGCGCTTCCTTGAAAGTCCGCCGTACCGGTGCAGGCACATGAGCACCGCGGCGCGGTTCTGCCGTTTCAGACCGATCATGTTGTCGCCTTCGGTCCGCATTTATGCGTCCTCCCTTTTTTCCGGATGAAGCTTTTCGCGAAGCAGAATGATCACAGCGCCTAAGAGCACCACGCCGATCCCGACAAGCTTCCATACCGTCGGCTCCTCGCCGAGAAACAGTACGCCGACGATACAGCTCAAAACCGGCATCAAAAGAAGCCAAAGCTTTACGATCCACACCTCGTGATGTTTGAGGTTGCGATAATAGAAGAAATAGATGCCCGTCTGCGCAAGTCCGCCGAGGAGTACGAACCACCAGAAACCCGGCGTTTCGGAGGGTTTCAATGCCGCAAGATCCCCACGGGAGACCGCAAAGAGCGCGAACAGCAGCAGTACGACAAAGTTATTGTAATACGAGATCGTGTCGGCTTTCTGCCCATGTCTGCCCTGCGCAGCCTTGATGATGAATGCATTCGCGGTCACGCATGCCGCGCTTGCGATAAAGAACAGGTCCGTCGGTCGGAAGGTCAGTTCCTTAAAATCCAGCCCAAGCACAAGCAGCACGCCTGCGAGCATCAGCAGCGTACCGATCCAGTCGGTGGCATAGAGGCGCTTTCGATAGATCGCGACGGTCAAAAGATTTACCATCAGCACGTCGGTTTTCAAAAGCGCGGTCCCCGTGCCGAGCGACCCGCCGTTTGCATAGCCGAGGTTTGCGAACAGGTCCAGAAGAAACCCGAACACGCCGATGATCACAAGGATCACCGTCGCCTTCCCCTGCCGGAACAGATCACGGAAACCGCCGGTAACCGCAAGCTGCACGGTCAGAAAGACGAGCGCCGCTGCGCGCAGCAAAAAGCCCGCCGCGTACGGGGATCCCGTCCGGTCCACCATGTATTTGCTGACTGCATAGTAGATCGTCCACGCGATCACCATGCCGGCGATCATGCCGACGTCCTTCGTCCGTCCCTTCATTGCAGTGCTTCGAACATACGCCGCAAGGCGCTTTCGTCCATCGGGACCGGGTTGTTGCCCATCAGCGGATGCTTCGCCGCGTCGCGGCAGAGCTTATCGAGATCGACCTCGCCGAGGTCGGAGAGCGTCATGCGAAGACCCGCAAGCTGTTTCAGCGCTCTGATGCGATCCGCAAGCTCGTCCGTTCCGGAAAGGCCGACGCGGCGGGCAAGCAGCGTGAGCCGCTCGTCCGCGTTGATGCGCACAAAGCTGTCGAGCGTGAACGCGCACGCCTCGCCGTGCGGCAGATGATAATCCTCGCTCAAAGGATAGCTGCACGCGTGACTGCCCGCGGTTTTCGGAAGCGCGAAGCTCATGCCGCCGAGCAAAGCCGCAAGCGACATGTTTTCGCGTGCCGCAAGATTTGTCCCGTCTCGGTACGCCGTTTCGAGGTTTTCGAGTACAAGCCGCACCGCCTCGATCGCGCAAAGGTCCGAGATCGGCTGATGGTTCCTGCTCCAGTAGCCCTCCAGCGCATGCGCCATTGCGTCAAGCCCGGTGTTCATCGTCGTGCGCGGCGGCACAGTCACGGTCAATGCGGGATCGACGATCGCGAGCGTCGGCATAAAGACCGGGTTGTTGATCGTCTTCTTTTCCCTGCCGTGGCTGATGACCGAGACCTGCGTGACCTCGCTGCCGGTGCCGGCGGTGGTCGGGACCGCGATCATCGGAAAACGTGTTTCGGGGAAAGGCGTTTCACCTTTGAAGCACGCAAGCGCGTCGGCGTTTTCCCGTGCGATCGCCGCCGTGAACTTTGCCGTATCCATGGTGCTGCCGCCGCCGACGCCGACGATCGCGTCGACCTGCGCTTTGCGCGCGAGCTGCGTCGCTTCGATCACGCCGCTAAGCTTTGGATTCTCCTCCACGTCCGAAAAGACCGCCGCGATCTCCGGGATCTCCTTCTGCATCGCTTCGACGGTCGCGCGTAAAAACCGGTCGCAAACGACGAGGCAGCGGCTTGCGCCGAGTGAACGGATTTCTTCACCCAGATTCCTAATGCTGCCCGTTCCGAAGCGGATTCTGACCGGCTGCCGATACAGAAACTCAAGCGCCATAGATGCCGTCCTCGATCTTTTGGACTTCTGCGGAAAACTTATGCATGTTCACCGCGCGCCAGTCCTCGAGCCCCTCGCACCATTCGGTGTTCAGGAACGCCTTGACCATCTCGATCGCCATCTCGGGTCCGACGATCCAGCCGCCCATGCACAGCACGTTCGCGTTGTTGATCGCGCGCGCCATTCTCGCCGAATAGACGCCCTCGCACGCAACGGCGTGAACGCCCTTGAACTTATTGGACACAACGCACATGCCCGCGCCGGTGCCGCAGATCAGGATCGCCTTTTCATAAGTACCGTTCTGCACGAACGGCGCGACGTCGCTCGCCACGCGGTAGTAGGGATGGACTTCATTGAGATCTACGGTACCGAGGTCGTCAAACGCGACGCCCGCCTCGGTAAGGTATGCCTTGATCGCTTCCTTGACGGCAAAGCCGGATTTATCGCTTCCGATTGCAAGTTTCATAAGATTCTCCTCCTTCATTATTTGATCTTTTCAGTAATCAGCGCGGAAGAATGATTGACCTTCACCTCATCCGCCGCCTGACGGCGTCACCTTCCCCATCAAGGGGAAGGCTTTTGGGGGTACAAATGCAGAGACTTCTCCCCCTTGAGTGTGGAGAAGCTCCGCGAAGCGGTGATGAGGGGGTCCTTCTTCCTCTCATTTGAGCGCGACCGCTTCCCGTGCGGTCTTGATGATGTTTTCTTTTGTCAATCCCATCGTTTCCTTGAGGTACGGGAGTTTGCCGACTTCGCCGAAGCGATCCTGAACGCCGACCGATTTTACCGGGATCTTTTCTTCCGCAAGCGCTTCGAGCACCGCGGAACCGAGCCCGCCGATGACGTTGTGGTTTTCCACCGTCAGCACGGCATGGGTCTTCCTTGCCGATGCAAGCACCGTTTCGCGGTCGATCGGCTTGATCGTATGGACGTTGATCACTTCGCAGGAAACGCCTTCCTTTTCGAGCGCTTCCGCCGCGTCCAGCGCGTCCTTTGTCAGCATACCGGAGACGAAGATCGAAAGGTCCGTGCCCTCTTTGAGCGTGTCCGACTTAAAGAGATCGAACTTGTAATCCGCGGGAAATACGTCGGGCAGTTCCTTTCGGAACAGGCGGATATAGACCGCGCCGTCATAGTCGTTCAGCACCGGCATGGCTGCCTTTAGCTGCACGCCGTCGACCGGCTCGAAGATCACGAGTTCCGGGATCGAACGCAGCACTCCGATATCCTCCATGCTCATGTGCGTACCGCCGTTCAGCTCCGCCGAGATGCCCGGGTCGGTGCCGACGATCTTCACGTTCTGCTTTGCGTACGCGATCGAGATCGCGATCTGATCGCAGATGCGGCGCGAGGCAAACGGCGTAAAGCTTTCGATCCACGGCTTAAATCCGTAGCTACTAAGTCCCGCCGCGATCGACGCCATGTTTTGCTCCGCGACGCCGCAGTCAAAGATCTGCGTACCGTAGAACTGTTTGCGAAGTCCCACCGTGCCGCTCGCCTTTGCAAGATCCGCATCCAGAAGCACGACATGTTTGTCCGCTTCCATGAGCTGTTTCAGACATTCTGCATAAATTGCCCGCATTTCCATGGTCATGCCTCCCCTCTGATCTCGCGGATCGCTGCTTCCGCCTGCTCCGCTGTGACATTCGTGTTGTGGTTGCCTGCGCCGAGCTCCTCGATCCATTTGACGCCGCAGCCCTTCTTGGTGTTCAGGATCACCATCGTGGGCTTACCGGAACCGATGCCGAGCTTTGCGTGCTGTACCGCAGCGCTTACCTCGTCGATGTCGTTGCCGTCCTCGACGTCGATCACGTTCCAGCCGAACGCTCTCCATTTTTCGTCCAAAGGCGCAATGCCATTGACTTCTTCGACCGTCCCGTCGATCTGCAGCTTGTTGTAGTCGGTGAACGCGATCAGATTGTCGAGCTTTTTGCTTGCCGCGAACATCGCCGCTTCCCAGATCTGTCCCTCCTGCGTTTCGCCGTCGCCGATCAGCGTATAGATCGTCGCGCCGTCATTTTCGAGCTTACTGCCCAATGCGACGCCCACCGCGCAGGAAAAGCCCTGTCCCAAGGATCCCGTCGTCATGTCGATGCCCGTGGTGCGGTTCATGTCGCAATGGCTCGGCAGGTTCGTGCCGCCCTGATTCAGCGTCAGAAGCGCCGCCTTATCGAAATAGCCGCGGTTAGCAAGCGTTGCGTACACCGCAGGGCCTGCGTGTCCCTTCGAGCAGATGAAGCGGTCGCGTCCCGCCTTTTTCGGCTCGTTCGGGTCGATGTTCATTGCTTCAAAATACAGTACCGTGAGTAACTCGACGACCGAAAGGCAGCCGCCGATGTGCCCGACGCCGAGGTGTCCGATGCAGGTTAATACGTCGCAGCGGATATCCTTTGCGATCTCCCGTAAATTCTGTTCCAAATCCCTGTTCTCCTTCTATTTAATTAATTTTGTTAACCAAATGTATTTTATCTTTACGTACGGTCGTTGTCAAGGGAAAAAGCATTGACTTTCAACCGTCTTTGGATTATGATTGATTAAAAGATTGAATCAATTCGAAGGAGAACGATCCATGAAGGAATTCACCCCCGTTTATGTTCCGGTCGGCGTCGGCACATTTCATATGGAAAGCGCCGAGGACGCGTTTGTCCGCTCGTGCGCCGCGCTGAAGGCGCTTGACGACCGCTTTGTCTGTCCCGCGGAAAAGCTGCTTTCGGTCGATGCGCTGAAGGCGTATCTCGAGCCGCTTTCCCCCGATCTCATCGTCTTTCAGAACCTGACCTTTGCAAACGCCGCCTATATGTCCGAGGTGCTTCGCCGTGTGAACTGCCCCATCGTCCTCTGGACGCTTCGTGAGCCGGTCATCGACGGCGGACGGCTTCGGCTGAACTCGCTTACCGGCGCGTACTCCGCGGCGAACACGCTCCGCGCGTTCAACGACCGTCCGTTCCTCTACGTGTTCGGCGCTCCGGAGGAGGCGCGGGTCAAGGAAGAACTCAACGCGGCGATCTCGGCGGCGTCCGTCATGCACGCCATGCGTTCTTTGAAGATCGCGGCGATCGGGCACACCCCGCAGGGCTTCGGCTTCGGCCGCGCGCTCGATACGGAAATGATGAACACCTTCGGCACGGAGCTTGTTTCGATCGAAGCGCGGGAGCTCATTGACCGCGCAAAGAACTATACCGACGAAGAATGCAAGCCGTATCTTGAAAAGACCGCCTGCGCGACCTGCGGACTGGACTGCACGCCCGAAAAGAACCGTCTCGACCACGCGCGGCTCTATAAAGCATACAGCGACTGGATCAAAGAAAACAACGTCGATGCGCTCGCGTCGCGCTGCTGGCCGGACTTCTTCACCGCGTTCGGTACACCCGTCTGCACGGTGCTGTCGATGCTCAACGACGACGGCGTCGCCTCCGCCTGCGAAGCGGATATCTACGGCGCGCTGTCCATGTGGGTGGGCATGCGGCTTTCCGGCGCTCCCGTCTTTTTCGGCGATCCGGTCTCTTTGGACGAGAACGAAAACACGATCACGTTCTGGCACTGCGGCGCGGCGGCGTGCTCCATGGCGCGCAAGGACACCGGCGCGGTCGTCGGCGTGCATCCGAACCGCAAGATCGGTCCCGCCATGGATTTCGGCTGTGAAGCGTTTGACGGCGCGACGGTCTTCCGCATCGGTCGTGAGCCGGACGGCTCGTTCCGCTTCTTCCTCACCGAGGGCACGGCGCTCGACAAGCCGAAGCAGTTTACCGGCACGAGCATCGTGATCAAAACCGACAGCCCCGCCCGCGAGATCGTTGAAGACAGCGTGCAGGACGGCTTTGAGCCGCATTTCGTCGTGATCCGGGGGCGTCACGCAAAGACGCTCGAAGCGCTTGCGAACTATTACGAATTCCCGGTCTATCGGTACTGAGCCATGATCACCGATTCCTTTGACAACAGATCGGAACCGCTGTTCACGCCCGAACAGTTTCTCGGCCCGCAAAAGCACTTGTGCGATATCTGCATTCTGACCTTTTCGCACGTCATCTTAAAGGAGCTGCAGACGCGCTTTGCGCTGCGCGAGATCGGCAGTCTCGATTCCGCCAACGGCAGCCGTCCGGTCTATGCGTTTGAACTCGGCGGCATGACGCTTGCGGTGCTGCTCTGCGGCATCGGCTCGACCATCGCCGGAAACGACGTGATCGAGCTGAACTGGGAGATCGGCGCGACGCAGTTCATCCTGTTCGGCTCGGCGGGCAACCTGAACCGCGAAGCGACAACCGGAAAATACGTGATCCCGACCGAAGCGTACCGCGACGAAGGCATGTCCTATCACTACGCCCCGCCCGCGGACTATATCGCGATCAAAAACGCGGACAAACTCGCGGCAATGTTTGACGAGCTGCGTCTGCCGTACGTCAAGGGACGCGTGTGGACGACCGACGCGTTCTACCGCGAGACGCGGGATCTGGTCGCGGCGCGGCAGAAAGAGGGCTGTCTCGCCGTCGAAATGGAGCTTGCGGGCGTCGAAGCCGTCTGTGATTTTTACGGCTTCGAGCTGTATAATTTCCTCGTCACCGGCGACGTTCTGGATGCGCCGGTCTATGAAAACGGCGAGCTTCGCTCCGCAAACCACGATCTGGACAAGCTCGATATCGCGCTTGAGATCGCAAAGCGGATCTGAGCGACAACGAAGGATCTTTACGAAACAGGCGTACACAAAAACGGCACGGATCGATCCGTGCCGTTTTGAGTTGTCAGCGATTATTCGGCATTCTGTTCGCGGAGGTACTCTTCCTTTTCGACCTGGAGCGCGTCGATGCGCTTCTTGGAAAGCGGATAGACGAACCGTAGGATGATGAACACCAGCAGGAACAGCGCGGCGGGGATCATGACTGAGTAGTTGTACATGGTATTCAGCGCGTCGGGTGTGAGACCTTCGGTCTTCAGCTGGCTGCCGTTGTAGCCGATGATGAGAAGCGGCACGTTGATGAGGATCGTCGCCACGGTCTGACCGAGCTTGCGCATGAAGGAATAGAATGCGTAGCTCGTCGCGTCGTCGTTCAGCTTATAGGTGACCTTGTTGTAGTCGATCGCGTCGTTCGCAAGCGCCCAGATCAGCAGGAAGATGAACGCGGTGCCGATGCCGGCGACGAGGTTTGCCGCAAGGTACAGCCACACGTTCGTAACGCCGAACAGCGCGAGCACGAACAGCACGAGATAGAACGCCGCGGCGGCAAGCACGCCGTAGGAGCAGACCTCGCGGCGACCGAATTTATTGCCCATGCGCGTTGCGAAGAACATGATGACCGCGACCGGAAGATACTGGAACACGGTCGGCAGCATGGTAAGACCCTGCTTATTGAAGAACTTGTCGAAGAGGTACGCGTTGTAGCCCTGTCCGAACATCTGCGCCGCAAGGAACAGCATGGACGCGATCGAAACCGCCATAAACGGACGGCTCTTCAGGAGCGTTTTGACGACCTTCCACGTCTGTCCCTTTGCCTTCGGGTCGGGATGCGACGCGACGCGCTCCTTGCTCCAGCCGTAGCAGAGGAAATAGAACACGACGGAAAGCACGGCGATGACGGTGACACCGATGATCGTGATGGTGGGATCCATGACCTTCATTGCGTTGCCGTTTGCGTCGAGGATCTTGTTGCCGCTCTCATCAACCATCGCGACATAGCAGAAAGATGCAAGCACCATCGCCGGCATTGCGCCGAACGTGGAGCCGATCGAACGGAACACGGACAGCGACGAACGTTCCTTGTCATTCGAGGTGATGACCTGCGCCATCGAACCGTACGGAATGTTGATACAGGTATAGAGCATGCCGAACAGGATGTACGTCGCGTAGATCCATACGATACGCCACGTCATTGCAAAACCTTTGACGTTTAAAAACATCAGGATCGCCGAGATCGCGACCGGCACGGCAAAGATCTTCAGCCAGTGGC
>CAMNHT010000031.1 GCA_946539625.1 uncultured Clostridia bacterium
TCATCGTGCATAATCTCTTTGGGGACACCGATAATCATGATTTGACTTCTCCTTTTGATTTGTTATTTATTTCTCCCGGATTTTCGGGGAGTAAACCTGTTTTGCGGTGGACAGAACGAGCAGCGTCTTTGTGCGCCCGACGCCCGGAATGCTCTTGACCTCGTCCAGAAGACGCTCAAGGGACCGCGTCGAATCGGTGCGGATCTTGATGAGATAGTCGTAATCACCCGCAACGTAGTTGCATTCGATGATCGAGCTGCGCTTCTTCGCAAAATCAATGAAGCCTTCATTGAAACGCGGGTGGTCCATCAGGATACAGATGAACGCCGTGACGTCCAGACCGAATTTCTTTTCATCAAGGATCGTCGTGTACTGTTTGATGGCGCCGGCGTTTTCAAGCTTTCGGATCCGCTCGATCACGGCGGACACGGAAAGATTGACTTTTTCAGAGAGATCGCTTGCGGAAACACGCGCGTTTTCGGACAGAGCATTGATGATCTTAATATCGGTATTATCCATATAAAAGACCTCCTTGTTCTGCTGCCTCTATGATAGAACGCAAACCGGAAAAAGTAAACAGTATTTTCAAAAATATACAAATATTTACGGCGTATATATAGAATACCAAAATATTTTCGGAAAAGGAAAGCCCGGCGGTACGCGGGGCAGACTTCGGGATGCGGCGGCGTTTTGTGATGATGTTTTTTATTCGACACCGCGGAAGAACAGCGGCAGCGCGTTAAAGAGGTATTCCTGCACGGCGCGGTAATTATGAATGCCGTCGCGCTTCTGATAAAACACGTAATGCTCCGCGGAGAAGACGCCGCGCGAGAGCATTTCATTCGCCATGCCGACGGACATGTCCTTGTATGAATCGTCCGTGCCTACGGCGTGATAGATGAACCAGCCGCGCGTGTCGAGATCGCTGTCCCGCACGAGCTGTTCGATGAAGTCGACGTTTTGCGAAAACCGATCGTCTTCAAAGGTGCCGTAGTACCAACAACCGCCGCTCATAGGCAGAAACCAGCGGATATAATCGGAATCATAACAGAACTCCAGCCAGGTTGTGACCCCGCCGAAGGAGAATCCGCCGAATGCCCTGTGATTGCGGCTGGCTTTCAGATCCTCATCCGATGCGGACGCGGCGTACGTGCGGAATTGACCTTCGACCGCCGGCATCAGATCGTTTCGAAACTCGTTGTAAAACGGTCGGAATTCGTCGATCGTTCCGTCGAAATCACGGCTGCTGTTCGGATTGTAAAACGATGCGGAAACGATGATCATCGGAACGGTGTCGCCGTTTTCGATCATTCGGTCAAACATATCTTTGATGTATCGGAATTCAAAATACTCGCCTGCATGCCCGCCCCAGCCGTGCATCAGATAGAGAATGTCGTATCGGGCTTCATTGTTATCATTGTACCCGTAAGGCAGATACACATAGGCGGTCTTCCGGATCGGTGCGCTGTCGCGCGGGTAATCCTTTGTGTCGTAGGTCAGCGAAACGACCGTGCCGGGATGGGAGGACGTCAAAGCATAGGAAGCGGGAACAGGTTCCGTAAAGCCGGTCTGCGGGATGTGATTGATTGATTCCTGCGGCGCATCCGTCGGAGCGGCATCGGTCGGCTCGACTTCCGGAACGGGCGTTTCGGCTTCTGTCGGCTCGACTTCCGGAACAGCCGTCAAAACGGGCGTCGGAACAGCTTCGGCGTCCGGGGCGGTCGGAGAGGGGCTCTCCGCCGTTTCCTGCGGCGCAGCTTCCTTACGGCATGCCGTAAACAAGAGCAGCAGCGCAATCAGAAATACGAAGGCTTTTTTCATGTTTTTCTCCTTGCCGGGGTAACGTACGCCCGCTGCGATCGTTTGGGCAGCGGGCGGGTCGGGATATCAATCCAGATTCTTGAGATACGATCTGCGGCGTTTGTGCTGGACCGCGTTGAAACGCTTCCAGAGGTTGCGGATCGAGAGGTTGTCCTCGAGGTTCAGGTTCGTTTCCGCGTATGCAACGCGCGGATCGTTGAGCATATCGGCAAGACCTGCAGCGATGACGGCGGGAATGCCTGTGTTCACATATTCCGGCGCGACGGCGATGAGCCCGAGGTCAATGACCGTCGGACGTTTGATCGCTTTGAGAAGCCTCACGAGCGCGGCGGGAGTGAGGTGACCTCTGCTCTTTTGCACCGCCTTTGCGATCGACGGGAAGCAGAGCCCGAGGCAGACGACCTTGTCACTCTTATCGAGGATGCACACGACGTGCTCGAGGTCGATGATCAGACGGAAGTTGTCGATCATCATCTTTTTCATGCCGGGCGTGAACGGCACCGTGCCGTAAATGTCCTCGTACGCAACGTCTAAAAGGTCGAAGAAGCCGTCCTTGTAGCGGTTCAGAAAATCGTTGACGTTCTTTGCCTCGCCGATGTGCAGGTCGTATTTTTTCAATACCTGCTCCGAGAGCTTTTTGAGCTTTTGGGCGGTTTCCGACGTGGGCGCGGTGAGCTTCGATTCGACCCAATCGACCTCCTTTGCGTACCCGCAGCCCTCGATGAGCCTGCCGTAGTAGTCGGCATTGTACTGCTCCTCGAAGGTACTGAGCTGATCGAAGCCTTCGACAAGCAGACCTTCGCGTTCGAGATCGGAAAAGCCAAGCGGTCCGCAGACGGCGTTCATGCCGCGATCACGGGCAAACTGCTCGACCGCGTCGAACAGCGCTTTTGCGACTTCAGAATCGTCGATCGCGTCGAAACGCGTGAAGCGCACGCGCTTTTCGTTGTGCTTTTCGTTCGACGCTTTCTGCAGAATCGCCGAAATGCGCCCGACGACCCTGCCGTCTCTGTACGCGAGCCAGTACCCGGTCTCACAGGTGTCGTTGTAGACATAGTTTTTCGAAAAGATCTTCTTTTCATCACCGTAGAGCGGCGGGACGAAATACGGATTGTTGCGATACATGTCGAGCGGGAATTCCAGAAACGCTTTCTGTTCCGCTTTCGTTCGGACCTCTTTGACCGTAACCATGGCGTCCTCCGATCATCAGATGCGGCGCTTTGCGTGGAAGCTCACGCCCGCGCCGTTCGGTCCGCAATGGGAGCCTGCGGTCGGGTTCGTGACAACGGTTTCAATGTTGAGGTCGTCGCCGAGACGCGCGCGAAGCTCGTTCTCGATCTCTTTGGCGATGTCCGGTGCGCCGGTATGCCCGATGATGATGCGGTGCGCCTTTACGTCGTCGCCCAGCTCCTCGACGGCCCGCACAAGACGATCGATCGCTTTTGCTCTGCCGCGTTCCTTGCCGATGTTGATCATTTCACCTGCGTCGTTCATGCAGATGATCGGCCGGATGCCTAAAAGCGTTCCCATCGTCGCAGCGATGCCCTTGACGCGGCCGCTGCGTTTGAAAAACTTGAGATCGTCCGCAAAGAAATACTGCGCAAAGTGCAGAACCTCGCGGTCCGCCCACGCAAGGACCTCCTCGACGGTCTTGCCGGCGTTGAACATGTCGCCGATCTCGCGTACGATGTTGTAACTGACGATCGTAATGCCCTTTGTGTCGAGCGCATAGAATTTCCGCTCCGGAAACTCTTTTTTAAGCTCTTCGACCGCCTCGTTCATTGCGTTGAAGGTGACGGTCATCTTTGCAGAAAAGTGGACGTAGAAAATATCGTTGCCTTTTTCAAACTCGGGACGGAAATAGTTCTTATAGCGTTCCGCAGAAATGCCGGAGGTCGTGGGCACCACGCCGCTTCTTAAACTGTCATAGAAGGCGTCGGCGTCAAATACGTCGAAATCCTCATACGGAAAGACCGTCTTTGCGTCGATCGCGTACGGCATGGAGATCAGCTTATAGCCGTATTCCTTGGCAACTTCCGGGGTGAAGTCGGTATCGGTGTCGGTAAACAATGTCAGCATGGTGTTATTCTCCTACTAAAATATATTGGTGAACGGGCTGTCCGCCGTCGATGCGGATGACCTCTGTTCTGGGGTACGATTTGGAAAGAGAGCGAAAGAGCGCGTCGGCTTCTTCCTTGGGTGCGTCGATGCCGACAAGCAGCAGCAGCACGCCGCAGTTTTCAACGTGCATTTCCTTGCTGAGCGCCATCGCCGTATCAACCGCGTCGCAGTCTGTTTCATAGATCGTGTCGCCGATAAAACCGATGAAATCACCCTCGCGTACGTGCACGCCGTCCTTTTCGGCGTTGCGGCTTGCGCGGGATACGAAGCCCGTCACAACGGAATGAATGATCTCGTCAAGCTCGCTTATGATCTCGTCCGGCTCGCCTGCGCTCGTGTCCATCATGGAGATCGCGGCGTAGCCCTCGCCGACCGTGTGCGTGTTCAGCACGCGGATATCGGAAGCAGGATAGAGGTCGCGCGCCTGCTTTGCGGTCATCAGCACGTTGCCGTTGTTCGGGAACACATAGATCACGTCCGCGTTCGTACGGTCGAAGGCGTCAAGAAAATCCGCGGTGCTCGGGTTCATGCTCTGCCCGCCGTCGATCACGACATCCGTGCCGAGATCAAGGAAGGTTTTCCTGAGCCCCGCGCCTGTCGCGACGGTAACGATGCCGGCCTTCTTGCGTGACTTCGGCACGGTCACGGTGACCTCCGGCAGCTCGGTCTCGTTGTGCTGCAGCGACATATTTTCGACCTTGAGCGTCAAAAACTCACCGTAGCGCTGGCAGCGGTTTAAGATATCGCCCGGACGCATCGTGTGAACGTGGACCTTCAGAATCGAGCCCTCGCGGAACGCCACAACGGAGTTTCCGACGCTGTTGAGGTATTCGACAAACGCAGGAAGATCGAACGCTTCGGGATCGCCCTTGGCGTTTTGCAGGCGCAGCAGAAACTCGGTGCAGTAGCCGTATTCAAGTACGCTGTCTGCGCCGAACGCGTCAAGATCCGCTTTCCTGGCTTGGGTGTGCGTTTCGGCACGCTCGACCGCTTCACCGACAAGCGAGCGGCGCATGCCCTCGAAAATGTAGATGAGCCCCGCGCCGCCGGAATCGACGACGCCGGCTTCCCGCAGAACCGGCAAAAGCTCCGGCGTGCGTAAAAGCGACGCCTGCATTTCGCCGAGCAGATCGGTAAAATATGTTTCCAGCGTGGAGCTTTCGGTAATTCGCCCGTTTGCAAAACGCACGCCGTCACTGAACACGGTCAGGATCGTGCCTTCGACCGGCACGGGGACCGCGCGGTACGCCTCCTCAACGCCGCATTCCATGGCATGCGAGATCACGGAAAGATTCGCCTCTTTTACGTTCGCAAAGCCCTTGGTGATGCCGGAGAAGATGCGGGACAGGATCACACCGGAATTTCCGCGCGCGCCGAGAAGCATTCCGTGTGCGCTGCGGCTTGCGACAGTCGCGAGGTCCGCGTCGGCGTCATGTTCGACCGCGTCCGCACCGGAATACACCGTTGCGAGCATGTTGTCGCCGGTGTCGCCGTCGGGAATGGGGAAGACGTTCAGATCGTTGACCGCCTTGCGGTAGCAGCCCAAATGGTCTGCGCCGCCCGAAATCATACCGGCGTACAGCGCGCCGCTTAATGTCATTGTCTGCATGGCGGTCCTCCTCAGCCGCGTTCCGGCATCGACGCGGAAACGTCAACGATGTCGTCCAGCGAACAGTGCAGCACGTTGCAGATCTTGAGAAGCGTATTGAGATGGACGGGCATGCCCTTGCCGAGCTTTGCAATCACCGCCGAGCTCAGCTGCGTCAAAGACTGCAGGTCCTTCTTTTTCATTTTGCGGCTCGATAAAAGCGCCCAGAGCCTGTCATAGCAAACCCGAAAGGTTTCCGGTATCATTCTTTACCCCCTGAAAAGCCGCGAAGCGCCTCTATCCGCCGCTTCGCGTAAAATGATCACCGTTATTCTACCATTGTCGACAATATATTGCAACATATTCTTTACGATTGTAAAGAATAATACTACATATTGTGCCGCCGCGCGGGGAAATGCCTCTCTTGACAGCAGGACTGTGCGGCAATATAATATATAGTAACAGCGAGCGCATGAAGCGCACGCAACAAAACAGGAGGTATGTAACGATGTTTTGCAGCAACTGCGGAAAACAATTGCCGGACGGCGCAAAGTTCTGCGCCGAATGCGGACAGCCGATCAGGATACCGGAAAAATCACCCATAAAGGAGCCGGAGCCTGTACCGGAGCAGCCGGTCATAGAGCCCGCGCCGAGGCAGGAAGAATCGAAACAGAGCTTCAGAGCGCCGGTCGCCGCAGCGGCGCCGGTGGACGAGCCTGCGTTTGAACCGGAACCGGAGCCCGTCGTTCCGGAGGAGAATCGACCGCTCGGTCCCTGGGCGTATTTCGGATACGGTCTGCTTTTCTCGATCCCGGTCATCGGGTTCATTCTGCTGATCGTCCTTTCCTTTGCGGGTAAAAACGTCAACCGCAAGAACTTTGCGCGTTCGTACTGGTGTTGGGCGCTTCTCGTGATCGCGCTGATCCTGATCGCGGTGGTCATCCTCGTGACGGGCGTGCTGCGCGGTGTGACGGACGGCATTGCCGCATGGCTCAGCTCGATCGGACTTACCTGGCTTGCAGGATTTTTCGGTTGATCGGAACGAACTTCGGGACGGCTTTGCGCCGTCCTTTTTTTCTGCGCCGGCGTGAGCAAATGGGCGATGTATAGCATGTTTGCGCCGTAACACTTTACAGAGCGATAAAACCTGTGATATACTGACTGACAATGATTGATAATCCGATCACGGAGGTCGTATGAAGAAAATTGCATGTCTGCTTGCTGTCATCCTTGCGCTCACATTCACGCCGGACGGAACACCCTTTCATGCTGTGAGCGAAACGGAAACGGCGCAACGGCTGACAGCGACTGTCACCATGCCGAACGGTCGGGAAGCGGAAGCATTTCTGCTGACGGACGATTGCGCGGCAACGCATGTGATCTTCCGGAACGACAGCACGGTTCGCTTCGATTTTTCGGAGGAAGCGGCAAATCTCGTGACCGTCTTTATGAAGCTGCCGAGCGATGTAAAGCTGACCTGCTATCACGGTGAAACGATGCTGTCGGAAAGCGATCTTGTCGTTCCGTTCTTATCGACCGTGACGGAGCTTCCCGCGGGAACAACCGCTGTGGAGCTCAATCTGAATGATTCGCAAACGGGAAAGGTTTGCCTTTCCGACGTCTATGCATACACGACTGGCGCGCTTCCTGCGACCGAATATCAATGGCAGCAGGCGGAACATCCGGATGTACTGCTTATCGTCGCTTTTCCGGGCGATGAATTCCGGTTCTTCGGCGGGCTGTTGCCGAAGCTGATCAGCGACGGCGCAAATGTTGCCGTTCTCTACTGTGAAGACATGAGCCGCGCACGCCTTGAGGAGAGCTTCCGCGCGCTCTGGTCGCTGGGGCTTCGAACGTATCCCATTCGGATCGGCATTGATACCGATCTTGCCGTACCCAGGATCAAGGCATACTACAGTCTTGACGGTTCGGAGTTTCGCAATGCATTGAGAAAAACCGAGATCGAACAGGAATTGGAAAAGCGCATCACGGCGCTTCAGCCGACGGTCGTGATCGTCCCGCCGGACGGTGAGGACAGTGCCGTGGAAGCGCGTGTCGTGTCGGAGTTCGTGCAGGAAGTTCTGTCGAAGCATCCGGAATCGTTTCAAAAGCTGTACGCAGCCGGACCGGGCGACGAAACGCTTACGGTCGGGGACGAGCCGTTGATCGCGTATGGCGGACAGAGCGGAGCTGTACTCGCGCAGCAGGCGCTTGACAGCATGCATTCCGTGGATTACTGGGAGTACCGGGTCCGGACAGAAGGCACCTACCATCTTGTTCAGTCGCAGGTCGGACCGGACGGACCGGACGCTTCGCTTTTCACAAACGCATCCGTCGAGCTGTTTCCGCCGGTAACGCCGACGCCGACACCGACCGAACCTCCCACCGACACGCCGGAACCGACGCCGACGCAGGAACCGACTGCGGTTCCGACCGATATGCCGACCGATACGCAGGAACCGACGTCGACGCCCATGCAGCAGAAGCGCGGCTGGCTTTCCTGCGCGGGAAAAGAGATCACGCCCGCGCCGACCGTCGTTCCGACCCCAGAGCATACACCGGAACCCACGTCGGAGGATGTCGAGGTACTGATTCCGACGGAAACGCCGGAACCCACGCCGGAGCCTACAGAGGAACCGACGCCGGAGCCGACGCCGGAACCCACGCCCGCAGCGGTGGGCGACAAGTTTGCCGATCATTTCCTTGCGGAGGGCGAGGCGGAGCAGTTTACAATGGACGAGGAAAACGGACATTGGACCTTCCGCGATCAGTCGATTGATATTGACGTCCGTCGTGAGAGGTTCGGCACGGTGGATGAAGTGGGCAGGGATCAGCTGCAGGAGGTTTTTATTGCGCATGTATGGATGCGGAAAAACCAGGTTCGTTCCGGATTCGGCAACGAATCGCGCGACGGCGCAACGCCGGGCAAGCTGTACGGCATAGCACGCAGAAACGGCGCTGTGCTGGCGATCACCGGCGACAATATGTTCAACTATGATGAAGCATGGACGCTGAAGAGCACGTCGATCCGCGACGGCTACGTCTATTACGACAAGTCCGGCGCCGCCGTCATGGCGTGGAACGACAGAACTCTGTCCTTCGATCTGTTTGAAAAGAACTCGTTTACGGGAAATGATCTCATTGAGCGCGGATACCGCGACGTCTTCTGCTTCGGACCGATCCTGATGAAGGACGGCGAGATCATTCCCGGTCTGAACAACTATCCGGGGGCGTCTGCGGATTATTACCGTCCCCGCGTCGGCGTCGGGCAGGTCGAACCGGGACATTTCGTGATCATCGTTGCGGACGGAAACAACCACGGGAGAGCGAACGGTCTTAAACTGGGTGATTTTGCCGAGCTGTTCGGGAACGAAGACTGTGAAACGGCATATAATCTTGACGGCGGTATGTCTGCGGATATCGTATTCATGGGCGTGCATCTGAGAATACGGAACGAAATACGAAATCTGCCTGACTGTCTGCTGTTCGGGCATACGGATTTGCTGCCGAAGGAGAGCGATCCGGGACCGGAATTCTATGAGGTCGGCATCGACGAGAACGGGAACGCTGTTTTCGTACCGAAGAAGTAAGGAGCTGTAAACACGGGACGGCTTTGCGCCGTCCTTTTTCATGCTTGCGCAATGCAGACGGAAATGGTACAATAGAGCAAAGGAAAGGGAGGCGGATCCATGCTTTACGAATACCGTTTGGAGACCCCGAAGGAGGGCTTTATCGACATTACGAACGAGGTGCGCGACGCATGCCGACAGAGCGGCGTGTTCGACGGAATGCTGACCGTATACTGTCCGCACACCACCGCGGGCGTGACGATCAACGAAAACACCGACCCGAACGTGAAGAACGACCTGTTGCTTGCGCTGAACAAGACCTATCCGGACCGTGCGGAGTTCCGTCACGCGGAGGGCAACAGCGCCGCGCATCTGAAGGCCAGCGTCATCGGCAGCAGCGTCACGATTATGATCGACGACGGCGAGCCGGTGCTGGGGACCTGGCAGGCGGTGTATTTTGCGGAGTTTGACGGTCCGCGTTCGAGGAGATTTACCGTCAAGGTCATGGGCAGCAGAGGATAAAACCGAAAGGAGCAGGATATGAAAGCATACGAACGGTTACTGAAATACGTCGTCGTACACACCACGAGCGACGAGGAGAGCACAACGGTCCCGACCACGGCACGGCAGTTCGACCTTGCGAACATGCTGGTGAACGAACTCAAAACGATCGGCATTACGGACGCCGCGGTCGACGAAATGTGCTACGTGTACGGCACGCTCCCCGCAACGCCGGGGTATGAAAACGCGGCAAAGCTCGGCTTTATCGCGCATATGGACACCGCGCCGGACTTTTCGGGCG
>CAMNHT010000032.1 GCA_946539625.1 uncultured Clostridia bacterium
CCGATGGTCGCATTGACGTTTGACGACGGTCCGAATATCCAACTGACGATTCCGGTGCTGGAAAAACTGGAGCAGTATGACGTCAAGGCAACCTTTTATGTGCTTGCAGCTGCGATCAACGACACGACGGGACCGATGCTGCAGCGTATGGTTGATCAGGGCTGTGAGATCGGACTGCACGGGCTGACGCATGAGCTGATGACGAACTTCACAAGCGAACAGAACACGAGGCGGCATCTGAAGGCGTGCGGCGTCATCTCGGGGTGGATCGAGGGCGGCTATCAGATCAAAACGCTGCGACCGCCGGGCGGAAGCTGCAACAGCCGCGTTACGCGCGGGGCAAAGGACGCCGGCCTTGCGGTCATCATCTGGTCTGTGGACACGTTGGACTGGTACACGCAGAACGTCGAAAAAATCATGGACGTCGTCAAAAAAGAGACAAAAAACGGCGCGATCATTCTCTGCCACGACCATCACAAGCCGACGCTCGACGCGCTCGATGAAATGATCCCGTGGCTCCTCGAACAGGGCTACGAGCTTGTGACCGTTTCCGAGCTTCTGGAAAGCACGGGAAACCCGATAGAGCCCGGCAAGGTCTACTTCTCCAAGGAGAGCAACGATTGAATCCAAGCGGGATCATACGGTCCCGTTTTTTGTATGAAGACGCGATTCTTTTTTTCATCGGGAAGCACTTGCAACGCAAGGAAACCTGTGCTATAATATGCACCGTGCCGTGTGCCTGTAGCTCAGCTGGATAGAGTGTCAGACTCCGACTCTGAAGGCCAGAGGTTCGAATCCTCCCAGGCACGCCAAACAAAATACCCACCTTTGCGGTGGGTGTTTTGTTTTTGCGCTCTATGAGCGCATATTCGAACGTCGTTCGTACAGACGCCGCAGGCGTCTGCCCGGCATTTCTTCCTCTGATTTGCAATCAGAAGAAATGCCGTATCCTCCCAGGCACGCCAAAAAGAACTGCTCCGCCTTTGGACGGGGCAGTTCTTTTATGCACGCAGAGCGTGCATGATTTGAACGTCGTGTGCACATACGGCGCGGTTTCGTTGGCTTCCGAATCAAAAGCAGCGACGGGCTCGTGAATGCATATTTTCGGAGGGTCATCGTTACCGTGCGATAACACTCAAGGCGGTTTTTGCCGTTTTCCTTTTTATAAGATTCGCAAATCCGCCCTTTTCATTTGCGCGGGGTTATGCTATACTGCATTCATAAAAAGGGAGCCTGAAAACGGCATGAAAGAACGGATCAAACCGGACAGGGAGACGGAAACAATCATAAAGGAGACCGTGACGCGGGACTTATCGGAGAACGCGTCGGAAAAGCCTGCCATGCGGAAAGCGACCGGAAAAGGCCGCGGCCGTCGGATCATCCCTGCGGCCGTCTGCGGCGGCGTGTTTGCGGCGCTCGCGGTGGTTTTTCTTTTGCTGTATGCGGTGAACGGCGGGCAGATTCTGCCGCGCAATGCGAAGGATGCCGTTCGCGGTATAGACTTTGCGTCATACGCGGTGCCGGAAAGACTGGACCTCAGAGGGGAGGACGTCACCCTTGAACAGGTCATGGCGTTGAAAAAGACACTGCCCGAAAGTACCATACTGTTTACGGCGTCGGCAGGCGGCGTCACGGTCGATAACGATACGACGAGCCTTTCCGCTGTCGTTACTGCGGAAGAAGCGGCAGCCCTTCCCGTGCTGGAAAAGCTCGAAAGCGCGGACCTTTCGGGAAGCAGCTGTTTTGCGGAAATCCTTGCGCTGCAGGCAAAAATGCCCGATTGCACCATTTTGTACACCGTGCCTTTGGGGAATACGGTAATCCGTTCCGAAGCGGATACGGCGACCGTTTCGGGGGCGACTGCCGCGGACCTTCTGGAGAAACTTTCGTACCTGCCCGCTCTCACGACGCTGGACGTGACCGGCTGCAGCCTGACGGCGGAGGAGATATCCGCGCTCAAGACAGCCTATCCCCGGATCGCCATGACCTATTCGGTATCCGTGAACGGACAGCAGATTTCCAATCGCGCAACCGCCGTTACCCTTACGGGAACGCTGACCGATGAAACAGTGGCAGCCCTTGCGGCGTTTGACAACCTGCGGGAAGCGGACCTGAAGGACTGCGCGTGTGATGCGGAAACGCTGCTGAAACTGCTGGAGGCATATCCGAAAATCTCGTTTGACTATAGGGTTCCTCTGGGCAGCGGCAGCGTGGACAAAACCGCGCAGGAATTGAAGGTGCCCGCCGGCACAGGCGTTTCCGAACTGAAGGAAGCGCTTGCACTGCTTCCGCAGGCGGAAAAGGCGGACCTGCATGAAGCGGGCTATACAGAGGAAGAGGCAAAAATGCTGATCGAAGCATACCCGCAGATCGTGTTTGCCTGCACGCTGACTTTTCTGGATCATCCGTGGGAAACCGCGGGGACGGAGGAGCTGGACCTGAGCGGCACCGAGATAAGCGACCCGGCACAGGTGGAGGAGGCCATGCGATACATCCATGATCTGGGGAAACTGGTGCTCTCCGATTGTGGGCTGACCAATGAGCAGCTGGACGCGCTTAACAGGGAATATCCGGAAACGCGCATCGTGTGGACCGTGAAAATGGGACCGCACAAGCTGCGCACGGATGCGGAAACATTTTCGACATTTAACCGTGCCAAGCATATTTCCAAAGCGGATCCCCCGGAATTGGTTGCCGAAAAGCGTGCCACCTATCGACTGACCACGGAGGATATTCAGGTGCTGCGGTATTGCACGGACCTGATCGCTCTGGACCTGGGGCATAACAACATCGACGATATCTCCGTGCTGGCGAATTGCCCGCATTTGCAGTACCTGATCATCGCGGATAATTTCCTCACGGATATCAGCGTGGTTGCACAGTTGAAGGAGCTGATCTACGTGGAGTTCTTTATGAACACCATTACGGATGTTTCCGCCTTCGCCGGGCTGGAGAACCTGCTGGATCTGAACCTGTGCACGAACAATATCTCGGATTTCAGCCCGCTGTACGGTCTCGGAAACCTGGAGCGCCTGTGGTATTGGCACAACGATGTTACAGCGGCGCAGGAGAATGAAATTGCCGCCGCGCTGCCAAACTGCCGCTGCGTAGCCAGTTCCGACGGGGATACCGGAAACGGCTGGCGGGAGCATGAGCGGTATTTTGTGATGCGAAAGCTCTTTAACAGCGGGGTATCAAAATGATACAAAAAAACGTCCGTCCTTGCGGCGGACGTTTTCTGATGGAAATATGCACGTATCCGTTTCGCACGCTCAATCGCTTGCTTCGAACTGCGCGCGGTAGAGTTCGCGATAGAAGCTTTCGCGCCGCATCAGCGCATCGTGCGTGCCCTGCTCGACCACCTGCCCGCCGCGCATGACGAGAATGTTGTCCGCGTTGCGGATCGTGGAAAGACGGTGGGCGATGACAAAGCAGGTCTTGTTTCGCATCAGCTCGCGCATGGCGGCCTGGATCTGCTGCTCGGTGCGGGTATCGACGTTCGACGTCGCTTCGTCGAGGATCAGCATGTTCGCGTCAAGAAGCATGGCGCGCGCGATCGTCAGGAGCTGCTTCTGCCCCTTTGAAATGCCTGCGCCGTTGTCGGTAAGACGTGTCTGATAGCCGTCCGGAAGCCGCGAAATGTAGTTGTGGATGTGCGCCGCCTTCGCCGCGCGGATGACGTCCTCCTCGGTCGCGTCCTTTTTGCCGTAGGCAATGTTTTCAAAGATCGTGCCGGTAAAGAGCCACGTATCCTGCAGCACCATGGCGTACGCCTTGCGCAGAGAATCCCGCGTGACCTTTGCGATCGGCTTTCCGTCCACGCGGATCTCGCCCGAATCCACGTCATAAAAGCGCATCAGAAGATTGATAACGGTCGTTTTGCCCGCGCCGGTCGGACCGACGATCGCGATCAGCGAGCCGGATGGCGCATGCAGGTCAAAATCGGCGATGATCGGGCGGATCTTGTCATAGGAAAAACTGACCTTTTCGATCTCTACGTCACCGCGCACATTGTCCAGCACATCCGCGTCCGGCGCATCGGCAGGCTCCGGTTCGGCGTCGATCAGCGAAAAGACGCGTTCCGCCGCGGCAAACGCGCTCTGGAGTTCCGCGATGATATTGGCGACTTCATTGATCGGACCGGAGAACTTGCGCGAATACTGCACAAAGCTTGAAAGATCGCCGAGCAGGATCTTACCTTTCAGAAACAGCACCGACCCGATCACGCATACGAGCGCGAGCGATACATTGTTGATGAATGTGACGGACGGTCCCGTAACCGTGCCGTTTGCTTCCGCACGCGTATAGGCGTCGACCGCCTCGATGTTCTTTTCTTCGAAGCGTTCCTGCACGGCGGCTTCGCGGCCGTAGGCGCGGACGGTCTTCTGCCCGCCGAGCATTTCCTCGACGTAGCCGTTCAGCTCACCGAGCTTCTTGCTGCGGGTGCGGAACATCGGACGCACACGGTTTGCAAGCCACCGCGTGAACAGGATCGTGATCGGGATCGTCACGGCGAAAACCGGCACGAGGATCGGCGCGATCGACAGCATCATGACGAGCGACACCACGACCGTGATCGTGCTCTGTAAAATCTGCAAGGCGTCGGCGGCAAGGGACTGGTTGACCGTATCGACGTCGTAGGTGATGACGCTGACGATGTCGCCGACCTGGCGGTTGTCAAAGTATGAGACCGGAAGACTGGTGAGGTTTTCAAAAATGTCGTGCCGCATCTGCTTTGCGACCTTGCGAGACAGCCGCAGCATAACGTATTGCAGCAGATACGTAAAGCCTGCCGACAGGAGATAACAGCCCGCCATCCATGCCGCGCAGGTCAACACGACCTTGAAATCGACGCCGTTCGGGTCCGTGATCGCGTTGATCGCCTGCCCGGACAGTTTCGGTCCGTACAGAGACAAAAGGCTCGACGCTGCGGAGAGCAGCACGGCAAGAACGATCATGAGTCGGTTTTTGCCCATGTACCGCCACATGCGGCCGAGGAGCCGGAAGCGGTCTTTTATCGTATGCGAGGAAGCGCTTTTCATGCGTTCGCCTCCTCTCCGGTGCCCATTTGCGACTCCGCGATCAGCCGGTATTCGGCGCAGGACGCAAGCAGCGATTCGTGATCGCCCATACCGATGACCTTGCCGTCTTCGAGGACGAGGATCAGATCGGCGTGCCGGACCGACGAGATGCGCTGCGCGATCAGAACCGTTGTGACCGCGTTTCGCGCATGAAGCGCACGCCTTAAAAGCGCGTCCGTGCGGTAGTCCAGCGCGGAGGACGCATCGTCAAGGATCAGGATTTCGGGATCGCCCGCAAGCGCGCGCGCGATCAGAAGCCGCTGTTTCTGCCCGCCGGACAGATTGCTGCCGCGGATCGTGACCTGTGCCTGCATGCCGCCGTCCTTTTCCGAAATGAATTCCATAGCCTGCGCGTCGGCCGCGGCGCGTGCGACGGCTTCGTCGGAGAGATCGCGGAAGAAACGGATGTTGTCCGCGATCGTGCCTTCGGCGATGAAATCGTTTTGGAAGACGACGCCGAATTTCCCGGAAAGCGAGGCGCGGTCGAAGCTTCTCACGTCACGGCCGTCGATTTCAATGCTGCCGGAATCGACGTCATAGATGCGCATCAGAAGGTTCACGACCGTGCTCTTGCCGGAACCGGTCGCACCGAGAATGCCGAGCGTCTGTCCGCGTTTGAGAGAAAAGGAAAGATGGCTGAGATTTTCGCCGATGCCCGTATAGGAGAAGCAAACGTCGGAGAATGCGATATGCGGCGGATCGGCTGTTTCGACCGCATCCCCGGGCTGCGGTTCAAGGTCCTTCGGAAGCTCGAGCACATGCGCCACGCGCAGCGCGGACGCCTGCGCGCGCGACGCCATGATGAAGATGCGGGTCACGCCGAGCATGGCGTTCAGGATCATGATGAAATACTGCAAAAACGCGACGATGACCGACGCGCCGACGTGACCGCCCGAAACGCGGTACGCGCCGACCACGACCACAGCCGTGAGCCCGAGGTTCAATACGAGCGACGCAACAGGGTTGTTGATCGCGGTGATCGCGCCTGCCTTCGTGTCGGTTTCGCATAACGCTTCGTTGACGCGGGAGAACCGGGCGCGCTCGTAGTCCGTTTTGCTCAGCGCCTTGATGACGCGCACGCCGGTGACGTTTTCCTGCACGACGCGCACCATGTCGTCGAGTTCGCCCTGCTCTTTGGTGTAGAGCGGGATGCTCTTTTTGGTAACGATCCACACGACGAACGCGATGATCGGCAGCAGCGCGACGAGCACCAGCGCGAGCTTCGGGTCCATGGTAAGCATCATAAATACGCCGCCGACAAGCAGGATCGGCGCGCGGATGCCGAGCCGCTGCCCGCGGGCGAGGAACTCGTTGACGCGATAGGTATCGCTCGTAAGGCGGGATTCGGCGCTCGGCAGCGTCAGCGCATCCATCTGCCGCGCGGAAAGACTGTTCAGCTTTTCAAAGAGATCGAAGCGGATCTTTCGCGTGATCCTGCCGGAGCTTTGGGCGGACATGCGGTTTGCGACAATGTTCAGCAAAAGACACACCCCTGCGCAAAGCAGCATCGCGCCGCCGTAGACAAGGATGCGGTTCTGTTGTCCGGGCACAACGCCTTCGCGCAGGATGCGCTCCATAAAATACGGCACAAAAAGCTCTGCAACAGCGCCGCCGAGCTTCACGAACATCGTAAACGCAATATAAAAGGCGTATGGCCGAATGTATGCCTTTAGTTTTCCCATCGCCGTAAAGAACCGCCCGAGAGATGATCAATTGCAGTATACCATAGGATCCGACAGGATTCAATCAAAACGTGGGAAAAGAAGGGACCCGGACCCGTCGTATCGGAGGGATTTGAGGGTTTACGGACGGAGGGGGGTGTGGTATACTGAACAAAACAGGAGGTTGGGTATGAATCGTTTGACAAAGTACGGGATTTGTATCGGTGTCATTCTGCTGCTGCTTTGCTTTGCGGCATGCCGGACGCAAGCGGCGCAGACTGCGGCAGCGCCGGAAACGGCGACAGCCGCGCCGACAAAGGCCGTACCGACGCCTGCGCCGACGCAAAGTCCCGCGCCTACGCCCGATCCGACCCCCGCGCCCACGCCCGAGCCGATCTCCGCGTCGACGCCCGAGCCGACGCCCGAGCCGACGCCGTTCACATTCCTTTGGATCTCGGATACGCAGAACTATGCCTGGGCAACCGACGAAGGACTGAAAGCCATCGTTTCCTATGCGCTTGAGAAAAAGGATGAACTGAACATTGCCGCGGTTGTGCAGACCGGGGATATCATTGAAAACAACGGACTTGACGCCGAATGGGAAAAGATCCGCGACGATCTTGAGCCGCTGCGCGGCGTGATTCCGTTCTATTGCGTTGCCGGCAATCATGACACCGGGGACCTCGGCAGCATCGTCATGGTCTATACGCGAAGCTACGAGCCGTATCAAAGATACGATCTGTGCGACGTGCGCGAAGAGGCGCAGCGCTTTCACAACGGGGAATGCTGGTACCGGCTTCTGGAGGATCAGCAGATCCTGCTTCTGGGGATCGGTTGGAGCCTGGATAAAAACACGGAGGAGCGGGACGAATGGCTTAATTCCGTTCTGGACGCATACAGCGAATACCCTGCCGTGATCCTGACGCACGGATATCTGGAAAGCAACGGCTCCCTGGTCAGCGAAAACGCCTCGCTGGAAAAGAATGTCATTTCAAAGCACGCAAACGTTCGTCTGCTGCTTTGCGGACACAGCAGAGGCACATGCCGGACGGAGACCGTCTATGAGGACGGCAGGACGTTTGCGGCAGTCATGGTCAATCTGCAGAATGAGGACAGGGGAAAAACCGCGGGCTACTGCATGCTGGTGACGTTCGATCCGCTCACACGGGCGATCTCGTTCACAAGCTATTCGCCGGTCTATGACGATTATAACTATTACTACGACACGAGGAAAGAGACGTTCACGCTGGAGAACGCTTATTGAGAAAGGAACGGAGGAAACGCCATGTACGAACGAACGGAGTTCTATGAAAAGGTCAAAGAGCGCATGATCCGCTACGCGAAGGTCGATACGCAGTCCGATCATTACGGCACGAAAACGCCGACGACCGAAAAGCAGTTCGACCTTGCGCGAATGCTGTATGCGGAGTTGATCTCGATCGGCGCAAGCGAGGTTTATTTGGACGACACCGCCTGCGTGGTCTACGGAAAGATCCCGTCGAACGTGCCGGACGGCGGGAAACCCTTCGGACTTGTCACGCACATGGACACCGCGCCCGACGCGCCCGGCGCAAACGTAAAACCGTGGGTCCTCGAAAACTACGACGGCGGCGATATCCTTCTGAACGCCGAACAGGGCATTGTCCTGTCGCCGAAGGCGTTTCCGAACCTCTTGAACTACGTCGGACAGGACCTCATTCTCACCGACGGCACGACGCTGCTCGGCGGCGACGACAAGGCGGCGATCGCGTCGGTCATGACGTTTGCCGAGCACCTTCTTTTGCATCCGGACATTTTGCACGGACCGATCTCGCTGGCGTTCACGCCGGACGAGGAGGTCGGAGGCCTTGCGAAGGATCTCGATTTCGAGCGCTTCGGCGCGAAGGTCGCCTATACGCTTGACGGCGATCATTTGGGATACTACATGGACGAAACGTTCAACGCCTCCGAAGCGACGTTCGAAGTAAAGGGCTTAAGCGTGCATCCCGCGACCGCAAAGGGCATCATGGTCAACGCCGCGGACGTTGCGGGCGAGTTCCTTTCCATGCTGCCGCGTTTTGAAAAACCGCGGTACACGGCATGGCGCGAGGGCTTTTTCCACGTGATCGCGGTAAACGCGGACGTCGAGCATGCAAAGGTCGTGCTGATCATCCGCGACCATGACCGCACGCAGTTTGAACACCGCGAGGCGTATCTTTTCAAATGCGCGGACGCGCTGAGAGCGGAATACGGCGAGGATCGCGTTTCGCTTTCGATCGAGCAGTCCTACCGCAACATGAAGGAGTTCATCGACCCCTGCCCGTATCTCATCGAAAACCTCACCGCCGCGATCCGCATGGCGGGGCTTGAACCGAAGACGGAGCCGTTCCGCGGCGGCACGGACGGGTCGGCGCTTTCGGAACGGGGCTTGCCGAGCCCGAACCTTTCCGCGGGCTATGAGAACGCGCACGGGCGGTTCGAGTATGTACCGATCCCGTCGATGGAAAAGAACGTGGAGATATTACTGCATCTTTGCGGACTGTTCGGCAAAATGACCGACGAATGAAGGAGGAGTATCATGGAAGAAAACGAGCGCAAACCGATCTTTACAAACAGCTATCTGGCAAGCGAGACATCGTATAGACAGCTGTACCGGCGCATCCGCATGGGACTGATTCTGTTTTCGGCGGTTTTGTTCGGCGGCGGAGCCGTGTATGCGATCTATACGGTCATTCATTCGGCACTGCTGTATGCGGAATACGACGATTCGTTTTTCCGGACGCCGCACGCATGGATCCTGATCCTGATGGCTGCCTACCTCTGCTTTGCAATCGTGTGGATCACGCTGTCGCCGCGGCGGATTGCAAAGAAATCCATGAAGCGCCTGCAGGAGGTGAACGGCGGAAAGACGCCGGAGGTCCGCGCAGAGTTCTTTGATGAATCCATTGTATTTCACAATGACGTCACCAACGGCGAGTCGGTGATGAACTACACGGTCTTCAAAAAGATGGAGGAGACGCAGGACCTGTTCCTGCTGTGGACGCAGCAGAAGCAAATTATCCCGATTGCAAAGCTCGGCTTCGACGGCACGGACATCGTGGGCTTCCGCGCGTTCATGGACGAAAAAT
>CAMNHT010000033.1 GCA_946539625.1 uncultured Clostridia bacterium
GCTTCGTTTCGAGGTTTTCACTCAGCTCCACGTGCATGTTGTAGAACTTGACCTCCACGCCGTAGAGCAGCGTATCGTCGTTTGCCGTGCCCGGCGCGATCGCGTCGAGCGCATAGATCATCTCGATGATGCCGTCCAGGATTCGCTTCGGGATCACGAGCGACAGGTCGCCGGGCGTCGCGGCCAGCGTCGGGACGGTGAAGCTTTCCGCAATGCGCTTTTCGGTGGAGCGCCGTCCCGCGATCAGATCGCCGAATTTCTGCAGCATCACGCCGCCGCCGAGCATGTTACTTAGCTTTGCGATGTTTTCCGCGTACGCCGTGCTGTCATTGAACGGCTCGGTAAAGCGCTTACTGACCAGCAGCGCAAAGTTCGTGTTCGGCGTGTGCATTGCGGGATCCTCGTAGCTGTGCCCGTTCACCGTCACGATGCCGTTTGTGTTTTCGGTGACGACCGCGCCGTGCGGGTTCATGCAGAACGTGCGCACGAGATCGCCGTATTTTTCCGTGCGGTAGACGATCTTGCTTTCATAGAGCTCGTCGGTGAGGTGCGAGAAAATCTCCGCGGGCAGCTCCACGCGCACGCCGATGTCGACGCGGTTGCTTTTCGTTGCGATATCAAGATCTTTGCAGACGCGTTCCATCCACTTCGAACCGCTTCTGCCCACCGAGATCACGCATGTTTCGCAGCGGTATTCCTCATCCTCGGTGAACACCGCAAAGCCGGAATCGAGCTTTTCGACGCGCTCGACCGGCGTGCGGAAGAAGAAATCCACCTTGTCTTTCAGTAGATCATAGAGATTTCCGAGCACGATATAGTTTTTGTCCGTGCCGAGATGGCGCACCTGCGCTTCCAAAAGGTGCAGCTTGTTTTCAAGACAGAGCTTTTTGATGTGCGAGTTTGCGGTGGAGTAAAGCTTCGTGCCTTCGCCGCCGAACGCCATATTGATCTCGTCGACGTATTCCATCAGCTCGGTCGCCTTCGCTTTGCCGATGTATTCGTGCAGGTTCCCGCCGAATTCGTTGGTGATGTTATACTTGCCGTCGGAAAACGCGCCCGCGCCGCCGAAGCCGTTCATGATCGCGCACGGCTTGCAATGCACGCAGGCAGTCACTTTCTTTCCGTCGATCGGGCATTTGCGCTTTTCCAGCGGATTGCCCGCCTCGAACACGGCAATTTTCTTTTCCGGCGCAAGTCGATTGAGCTCATATGCGGTAAAGATCCCGCCGGGACCCGCCCCGACGATGATGACGTCATACTGGTTCATATGGGTTTCCTCCATAGCCACATATTTCTAATCATATCATACCAGAAAAACGCGAAGGAAGCAACAGGAATGGATAGTCATTAGTAGCAATAGTCATTAGTAGCAATATAGGGATTCTTCTTGCGCAAGTTCACGAGTCGGTTTATAATATACATAAATGGGCGTATATGGAATAAATGGGCGTATATGGAGCGAGCTAATGAGCATTGTATTTGAAAATGCAGTATTTGGTTATTTTGAAGCGCTTTATAATCTAAATCATGATCTTTTGATCCTATGCGGTTTAGATGCTTGCGATCATTTTGAACAATTCGGGAAGCAAATGCAAGATATAATCCGAACTATACCGCGGATTGTTCCATATTCTTATGATAAAGAGAAAAAACAGTATAAACTAGAGAATAATGGCGGACTTTTAGAATATGCTGATGACATTTCGTTTTTGCGAGAAGATTATCAAGCCATATTAGATAAGCATTATGATTTTTTAGTGGCAGTAAAGAAAGTTCGTAATAAAATCGAGCATCAAATGCATGGGGCAAATCGGAGTGATAGTGGCAGTTCGGAGAGAGAAATATCCTTTGATTGTACTTACGCTATTGCAGAAGAGGAATACACCATAAAATCGGATGATATTATTCGGTTTATGAAAGATATAAATGTTATGTTTGCTAAGATTCAACGACATGTTGAAAAGATCGCATATGAAGAGGATAAAACATATTATCCATATTATCGCAGATTGTTGCGAATCAGGTTTGCCGACTTTAATCTGTTATATGATAGTCAATTGCTTAAGATTATTGGAAAGTCATTACTGCCTTTTTGATTGAAAGAAATGTTATTGAGGATATTATAATGGTTACAAAGATTTTGATTTGCTTAGTTGCTGTACTTGGACTGGTTTTGGTCTTCGTTATTCGTTCTAATAGTCAGAGGCATAAAGAAATAACTGAAAAAGATAGTCGGATAAGTACACTAATAAAAGAAAACAACGAGGAAAGAAGGCGAGCATTGGCTGAAAAAGATGGTTTAGCCCAAAAGATTAAAGATTTAGAAACCGAAATTAATGAATTAAAAGAACTTGTTGAGAATTATAGATTGTTTTACAAGAACACTCAATCCAATCTAACTCTCTTTCCATATATGGCAGGAATCGTTTCAGAATTTGAAACGAGAGATATCGAGGTGCTTGCAAGAAAACTCGATTGGGGAAGCAATGCGCAAAGAGAAAAGAAAGTTGCGTCTATTCGTTTGATACGTAAAGAAGCACAGGACAAAATCAATCAAGCAAAGGTAGCAGAGTATCAATTGGCATATTTGCTTCAGTTGTTTCCATCTTTAAGTGAACTCATAGAATACGATTATTCAGAATTGCCGAAGCTGACGGATGAGGCGTTATCTGAAGCGCACGACAACACAAGAGATTATCTATCAAAAGAAGAATGGGATAGACTTACTGTTTCGGAAAGGAACCAGCTCGCGTTGGATCGCTATGTTGAATCCAGAAAGAAAACAAACTGGCAAATCGGAAGAGATTATGAAGAATACATAGGATATACCTATCGTAAATCCGGCTATACGGTTGATAATTATGGTGAACGTATGGGGTTGGAGGATCTTGGAAGGGATATAATTGCAAAAAAAGGCAATAAAACGTTCATTATTCAATGTAAATATTGGAGTCAGAAAAAGCAGATTCATGAAAACCATATTAATCAGTTGTTTGGAACAGTAACAAGTTATTGTATTGAGCATGGTATAGAAGGTAAAAATGTAACAGGCATATTAATAACAAATACTAATTTATCGGAGGCTGCAAAGAAGTTTGCAGAAAGGTTAGGAATTCAATACCAAGAAAATGTAGAAATAGGAAATTATCCTCGTATCAAATGTAATGTGGGACATGATGAATGGGGTGGAACGCATATTTATCATCTGCCATTTGATCAGCAGTATGATGCAGCGGTGATTTCTAAACCAGGAGAGTTTTATGCAATGACGGTTGCGGAAGCGGAAAGAGCAGGTTTTCGCAGAGCCTTTAAATGGTTTGGGACATAAATAATACTTATACAAATGTAATCGGGAGGGATTGTATGGATCCGAAGTTTGAACCGCTGTTTACGCCGTGGAAGGTCGGAAACGTCACGATCAAAAACCGCGTCGTGATGCTGCCCATGGAGGGCACGAATATGATCCAGTGGGAGGCAAAGACCGGCGTCGTCAAGGGGATCGACAAGTTCTATGAGGACCGTCGCGACGAAAACGTCGGTCTCTTTATTCCGGGACTGATCCCGCTGATCAGTATCGTCGGAAAAAAGTGGGTCTATCGGCATCCCGAGGTGTTCGGTAAGGTCCGGCCCATCGTCGACGGCATTCATCAAAGCGGCGCAAAGGTCTTTTTCCAGATCAGCGCCGGCTCCGGGCGGTCCATGCTGCTTCCGCCGATTCTGAAGCCGTTTATCCAAAAAGGCATATTGAACAAAATCGCTTCGCCGCTGCTTGCCAACAAGTGGTGGTGGTCCGCGCCAGACGATAACGAGCCGAACGTTTGGGATCCTTCGGTCAAGATGGACCTGTTCACCGACAGGATGATCGAACAGTTCATCTACGCCTTCGGGCAGACGGCGCTGCGCTGTAAAGAGATCGGCTGCGACGGCGTGGAGATCCACGCGGTGCACGAAGGGTATCTCCTTGACCAATTTGCCATGCCGTACACGAATCACCGCACCGACAAGTACGGCGGAAGTTTAGAGAACCGCCTGCGCTTTGCGTGCGAGATCGTAAAGGAGATCAAAAAGGTCTGCGGCGCGGACTTTCCCGTGTCCGTCCGCTATTCCGTGCGCTCCATGACGCGCGGGTTCAACGAGGGCGCAGTGCCCGGCGAGGACTTCGTTGAGGTCGGACGCACGATGGAGGAATCCGAGCAGGCGATCAAGCTCCTCGAGGAAGCGGGCTACGACATGTTCAACTGCGACAACGGCACCTATGACGCGTGGTTCTGGGCGCATCCGCCGGTGTACGCGCCGCTGAACATGAATTTGAAGGACGTCGAGCATATTAAGCAATTTACGACCAAGCCGGTCGTGTGCGCGGGGCGGCTTCAGCCGGACGCGGCGGCGGAGTCCATCGCTGCGGGACGCATTGACGCAATGGGCGTCGGGCGGCAGCTTCTTTGCGATCCGGAATACGTCACCAAGATCAAGGAGGACCGCATGGACGATGTGCGGCCGTGCATCGCCTGTCACGGCGCGTGCCTGACGTTCTTCGGGCTCAATGGCAAGGGGACGGACATCGACCCGATGCACGTGGAGATGGGGCGGTGCGTGTTGAATCCCTGGACGAATAACGAAACAAAGTACAGTAAAGCGCCTGCAAAGGAGCCGAAAAAGATCGCAATCATCGGCGGCGGCATCGGCGGCATGGAGACTGCGATCCAGGCTAAGTTACGCGGACACACGGTCGACCTCTACGAAAAGACCGACCGGCTCGGCGGCGTGTTCAACGCGGCAGCGGCAATGTCCTTTAAGGAAAAGGATAAGGCGCTGCTTGCATGGTATCAAAGACAGCTTGAAAAGAGCGGCGCAACGGTGCACATGAACACCGAGATCACCGATCTTCGCGCGCTCCAAGCGGACATCGTCGTGATCGCGACCGGCGCGCACGCAAGGACGCTTAAGATCCCCGGCGCGGAACGGTCGATCACCGCGACCGATTTTCTGGACGGCAAGGCAACGGTCGGCGACCGCGTCGTGATCGTGGGCGGGGGACTGACCGGCTGCGAGATCGCTTATGAACTCGCGCTTTCAGGCAAGCACCCGTCCGTCGTCGAAATGACGCCGCACCTCGTCGGCGCGCGCGGCATCTGCATGGCGAATTCTTCCATGCTCCGCGAGCTCTTGCGGTATCACAAGGTTCCGGCGTATCTTTCCGCTACGGTCGAGGCGATCACGGACGCGGGCGTCGTCCTCAATACGCCCGATGGCAAAAAGACCGTGCCAGCGGATTCGGTGATCCTGTCGGTCGGCTATACGCCGGACACGCGCTTTGCGGCGTTGAAGGAGCAAAAGGGCGGAAAGTCCGTGTATTTCGTGGGCGACTGCGACCGCGTCGGCAGCTTAAAGACTGTTGTGAAGCAGGCATACGAGCTTGTGCAGGAGATCAGCTATCGGTAAGGAGGGGAGACCCATGATCCGGAATCAAACCATCGTCATCACCGGCGCGTCCAGCGGGATCGGAAAGTCGATCCTCGAAATACTCGCGGCGCCGGAGCATCATAACCGTATCGTCGCGGCAAGCCGCAGCATACAAAAGCTTTCGGGCTTCGGTGAAAACGTCACGCTCTTTCCGTGCGATCTTTCAACGAAAGAGGGCGTGGACGCGCTGTTTTTGGAAGCCGAAGAGACGCTCGGCAAGATCGGTATTTTCATCTGCAACGCCGGCGCGCCGTACTACGAGCGCTATGATTACGAGGACTGGGGACGGATCGAGCGAATCTTTTCGCTGAACACGTTCTCGTGCATGTACAGCTATTCAAAGTATCTGAACCACCTGAACGGGCGAGACGGAAAGCTCGCGTTCACGATCTCGGCCATGGGCGAGATGGCGCTGCCGGGCTACGCGCTCTACGCCGCGACGAAGTTCGCCATGAAGGGCTTTCAGCAGTCGATCCGCCTGGAAACACCGAAGAACCTGAAGATCACCTGCGTCTATCCGGTGTCGACGAAGACCAACTTCTTCGAGGTCGGCGGCGCGGGACACAAGGTGGAGCAGCCCTTCCCGGTGCAGACCGCACAAGCCGTGGCAAAGGCGACGGTCAAAGGCGTCGAAAAGGGCAAAAAGCAGGTCTATCCCTGCCCGATCTATCTGCCGAGCCGGTTTTTGATGAATGTGCTGCCGCCGGTGAAAAACTGGTATCTCGGACGTCAGCAAAAGATGCTTGAACGCTTTTTGGAACGCAAACAACACGACGAACAGGGGGCAAACTGATGGCGCACACACAGGAAACGATCCACGCAATCGTGGAACAGCAGCGGGCGTTCTTTCGTACCGGCAAAACGCTCGACGTAAACTTCCGCATCGAACAGCTGAAAAAGCTCAAACAGGCGGTGCTCGACCACCGGGAAATGCTCGAAGCGGCGCTTTATGAGGACCTCAACAAAAGCCCGATCGAGGCGTATCTTGTGGATCTCGGACCGGTGATCGTCGAGGTCAACGAGATCCTCAGGGGGATCCGAAAATGGGCGCGTCCCGAGCATCATTTTTCGGGACTGATGTGCTTTCCGAGTACGTCGACGAAGGTTTATAAGATGCCGTACGGCGTGTCGCTCATCATCTCGCCGTTCAATTTCCCGATCCTTTTGACGCTCGGCGTGCTCGCGGCAAGCATCTCAGGCGGGAACACCGCGGTTTTAAAGACAAGCTCGAAGTCCGCGGCATGTACGAAAGCGCTTCAAAAGATGATCGCCGACACCTTCCCGCCGGAGTATGTGACGGTCGTCGACGGCGGGCACGACGTGGCGGACATGTGCCTCTCTGAACGCTTTGACAAGATCTTTTATACCGGCTCGCCCGCGGTCGCAAAGCATGTGCTCGAACTGGCGTCAAAGAATCTCACCTCGGTCGCGCTGGAGCTCGGCGGGGAGACGGGAAACTGGTGCATCGTGCGTAAGGATGCGGATCTAAAAGACGCCGCGCGCAAGATCGCATTTTTCAAGCTCTGCAACGCCGGACAGATTTGCATCAACATCAACCAGATCGCGGTCGCCGAGGAGGTCGCGAAACCTTTTTTGGACGCGCTGAAAGCCGAATTCATCCGGCAGATCGGCGAACGGGCGGAGGAGAACCCGGAATACCCGAAGCTCATCACCGAAAAGGTCTATGAAAAGTGCGAAACCCTGACGGAACAGTACCGCGACCGCGTGATCTTCGGCGGCACGGGCAACCGCGAAGCCGTGAAGTTTTCGCCGACGGTCATCTATCCGGTCGGGATCGACGAGGACATCGTAAAGCACGAGCTGTTCTGTCCACTGCTGCCGGTCGTGCCGTTCCGTGACGCGGAGGTCGAGGCACTTCTTGAAGTGATCGGAGAAAGAGAACATCCGCTTTCCATGTACGTGTTCACGTCGGACAAAAAGTGGGCAAAGCGCGTGATGAAAACGCTTCAGTTCGGCGGCGGGTGCGTAAACGAGGTCTGCATCCACATGATGGTGAAAGGCGTTCCGTTCAACGGCACGGGGCATTCCGGCATGGGCGCGTACCACGGCGAGTGGGGCTTTCGCGAATTCACGCATCCGCAGACGGTCCTGTTCGGCAAAACGCATATGAACCTGCCGCTGCGCGAGCATCCGTATTCCGGCAGGGCGGGCGTACGGAAACGTAAGCTCTTAAAGTGGTTCGAACGCTGAGTCGGCGTCAAAAATCTTGACGAAACAGGCGTCAGCATGATATTGTATATTATGTTTGATTCCGTTTACTTTTGAGGGCTTTCATATGGATTTTTTTCAAGTAATATCGCTTTTGGGCGGGCTTGCCATGTTCCTGTACGGCATGCGGCTGATGGGCGATTCTCTCAAGGAAAACTCATCGGGTACGCTGAAACGCGCGATGAGCAAGGTCACGAACAACCCGATCAAGGCATTTATCCTCGGAGTACTGGTGACTGCGCTCATTCAGTCCTCGACGGCAACGATCGTCATTACGGCGGGTCTTGTCGGCGCGGGGATTCTGACGCTGCATCAGTCGCTCGGCATCATCATCGGCGCAAACGTCGGCACCACAGTGACCGGTCAGATCATCCGGCTGCTGGATATCGACTCCTCCGGCTCGTCGGTCCTGCGCTTTTTCCAGCCGTCCACGTTAGCGCCCATCGCACTCATCATCGGCATCGTGCTGATCATGACGAGTTTCTTCAAAAACTCACGTTCCGTCGGAAACATCGCGATCGGTTTCGGCATCCTGTTTTCGGGACTTCTCAACATGACCGGCGCGGTCAATTCCCTTTCCGAATCCGGCGTATTTGAATCGCTGTTTTCAAAGCTCGGCGACAATCCGTTCCTCGGCTATGTAACCGGCGCGGGCGTTGCCTTCACGCTGCAGAGCTCCTCGGCGACCGTCGGTATTTTGCAGGCGTTTTCCCAATCCGGCAAGCTGATGTTCAAGTCGATTTATTCGGTCATCGTCGGCGTCTATCTCGGCGACTGTGTGACCACCGCTATCGTCATCTCCATCGGTTCAAAAGCGGAAGCGCGCCGCGTCGGCGTCGTCAATATTCTTTATAACCTCGGCAAGTCGATTCTCGTTCTGCTCGTCGTGACGATCGTGCACAAGGTCGGACTTTTGGATAAGCTGTGGGAAAAGACCGCCAACTCCGGCATGATCGCAAATACCAACACGATCTTCAATCTCGGCTGCGCGCTTGCGCTGCTGCCGGCGACGGGACTGTTCGAAAAGCTCGGGACAAAGCTGGTCAGGGACAAGCCTGCTAAGGATGGGAAGTACAAGGACGTGACCGACGGACTGAACCAGGTCTTCTTCAACACGCCCGCGCTTGCGCTGCAAAGCTGTTATAAGACGCTGCTTGCGATCTTTACCGCCGCGCGGACCAACATCGAAAAGTCCTTTGCCCTTCTGAATCAGTACGATCCCGCCGTCCATAAGGAGATCCTTTCGGAAGAGGACGAGATCGACCGCATGACCGACATGCTCAGCAAGTATATGGTGAGCTTTCTCCCGCATCTTCAGATCGACAATCACGTCGCGATCCTGAATCAATACTACAAGGTCGCTTCGGAGTTCGAGCGCTTGGGCGATCACGCGGTGAACATCGCGAGGTTTGCGGAATCCATGAAAAAGAGCGGCACGCGCTTTTCGGAAAAAGCCGTTTCCGAGCTGGCGATCCTCGAAAAAGCGCTTTCGGAGATCCTGGATGAAACGGAGCAGACATTCAAAAAGCGTGACGTTGCCGCCGCCGCGCGGATCGAGCCGCTTGTGCAGGTCGCGGGCGATCTCATCACGGCGCTGAAACGAAACCACCTGAAGCGCATGAGCACGGGCGAATGCAACGCGTATGCGGACACGACGTTCTCGGACCTGCTCGTGGAATTCCACCGGATCGGCGACGTGTGCTCCAACGTCGGAATTGCAACGCTCGTTCGTGTGTATCCCGAGCTTGCGGACCATGAGCATCTTCACTTCGAACAGATGCATGCCGGCGGGGACGAGACGTACGACGCAATGTATCGGCGCGTTTCGCAGCGGTATTTCTCGCTGCTGAATCAGCAGACCGAGCCGCCCGAAGAACCCGCAAAGGATGAATCCGCAAAGGACGAACCGACAATGGACGAACCCGCGCAGGAGAAACCCGCAGAGGCAGCGCCCGCCCCGCAGCCCGCGGAATAAAGCCAAAAATGAAAAGGGATGTTAAGCGTCGATTCTTAACATCCTTTTTTATGGACTTTGCGGACCGCGGCATTGCGCTTTCACTGCAAATCCGTTGCAGTGCCCCCTCATCAGTCAACTCTGTTGACAGCTTCTCCGCCCGAAAGGGGAGAAGCCACTGTATAAACCGGTTTCGTCTCT
>CAMNHT010000034.1 GCA_946539625.1 uncultured Clostridia bacterium
TCTGCATGGATCGTGCACAGTTCGCGAAGGACTTCACCGGCGGTTACGGCGGCGTCGTTGACGGCCCGTACTACACCGGTTCCTGGATGTACAAAGAAGCTCTGAACCAGGGCATGCTCCTTGACAGCTATGCGACCAGCGCAGACGCAGCAATCGAAATTCTCGAAGCTGACGGCTGGATCTGGAATGCAGACGGCACGCCTTATGACGAGACGGTCGGCGGCGTTCGCTACAAGGCGATCCCGGCAGACGCAATCAGCGAGAATGATAAGGGTTATCACTCCGTTGACAACGCATACAAAGTAGAAGAAGTCAATGGCGTATATCTGATGCCGCTCGTAATCAACTGGTACGGCACGGCGGACAACGAGTTCACCGACCTGCTCCAGACCGGCTTCAGAACCAACGCAAACGTTGAGAGAGTCGGCATGAAGGTCTTCAACACCATCGGTGACTTCGCTCCGATGCTTGACGAGCTCTATCAGCAGGCAGTTTACGGCTTCTATGCCGGCACCCCGCTCTACTGCGCGTTCAACTTCGCAACCGGCTTCAACAGCGCGGCTTACGACTACTCCTGGAACATGACGATCGATCCGGCGATGTATGACGACTATTCTCAGTACTACATCAAGGATGCTGCTGATATCTGCTGGCTCAGCTAATCATCGGCAAAGCTGATCGTAGATTGTAAAAAGCAATCGCAAATCGCATCCGGCGGCAATCGCCGCCGGATGCTTTTCTTTCAAGTAAAGACATTTTCCGTTCGAAAACGACACGCTGCTTCCGGTATCAGCGGGAAAAGCATGTTTTTATAAACCCACGAAACAAAGGAGCATCCTATGGGAAGATACATCGCCAAGAGATTGTTATACATGATCTTCGTGTTCTTTCTGCTCACCTTCATTCTGTTCAACCTGTATCAGCTGATGCCTGCGAACCGCGCGTACACGGACGCACGTACCGAGATCCAGACGTTGAAGAATCTGTCGGAGGAGGAGAAGGCAACCAAGTTTGACGAGCTCTATCTGAAGTATCAGCGTATGTACGGTACCGATACCGACAACAAGATGGTGCTGTACTTAAGATGGCTCGGTCTCTATCCATTCTATGATGGACATTTTTCCGGTATCTTTGAGGGGGATTTCGGATTTTCCTACGACTACAACCTTCCGGTTGTGAAAGTTGTGCCGACACATATGCGTAACTCCTTCCTGATCGGTATCATCACCGAGATTGCAGTTCTCGGCGTAACGATCCCGCTCGGCATTAAGTGCGCGGTCAAAAAGAACGGACGTTTTGACCGTTTTACGCAGTTCTTCTCCCTGATCGGCTTCTCAACGCCGAGCTTCATTATCTATATTGTATTTATCGTTTTCTTCTGCTCGATACTGGGATGGTTTCCGGTCAGCGGCATGAAGACGCCCGGCCGTGACTATGCCAACTGGTTCCAGGAAGCGCTTGACGTTTTGCATCACGTTGCGCTGCCGACGATCTGCCTGACATTCAGTTCCCTGGCGTCCATCACCCGTATCTGCCGCGCGTCCATGATCGACGCGTTGAGCCTTGACTGTATCCGCACTGCGCGTGCAAAGGGCCTGACCGAAAAGACGGTCATCTACAGCCATGCATGGCGTAATGCATTGGTCCCGATGGTTTCCATCATTGTCGGCGGCTTCTTCGGAACGATTTCCGGCGCAATGATCCTCGAAACGATGTTCGGGTTCAAGGGCATGGGACTTCTGTTCCTGAACGCAACGAGAACGGCGGACTATGACATGATCATGTTCCTGGAGGTCATCTACACCTTCATCGGCTTGTTCAGTAACCTTGTCATCGACCTTTGCTACGGCATCGTGGACCCGCGTGTCCGTATCAGCAAGTAAGGAGGGAGCATCATGGAAAAGAAAAAGAAAGAAAACATCTTCCGGAAACTCCTTCGCTGGACGGTTCGCGGCCTTTTGGGTCAGAAGTACGAGGAGAAATGGTTCGGCAAGAAGGAAAAGGTCCAGAAGGAGATCGTCTTCAAGAACGGCGTTCCGGACGATTCCGAACTCATCGTCAGCCCGGGCCGCCAGATCTTCAACCGCTTTATGGAGCGGAAATTTGCGGTCATTTCCGTCATCGTCGTCCTGATCATGTTCCTGATCGTGTTCATCGTACCGCACTTCATGACGAAGTACTATGACGCATTCACCGAGACGACGCAGAAGGACCTTCCGCCGACACTGTCTTTGATGAAGGTTCCGAAGGAACTGCAGAACAATATCAAGTCGATCGACAGCTACGGCAGCTTTTCCGTCGGTCTTTCCAATGACGGCAAGGTCTATGTCTGGGGTATCGGCAAGCTCGGCGCAACCGGTCTGAACGTCAAGGATATTCCGCAGGAAGTGATGGACGCGAAGATCGCTTATGTCGCAGCCGGCCAGGACCATATCATCGCACTCGATGAGAACGGCAAGTTCTACGGCTGGGGCAGCAACCGCTTCGGTCAGTACGCAATTGACGAAAAGACCGAAGGCAACCCGAACCTTGAACCGATTCCGGAGGAAGTTCTGAACGGTCTTGATATTACCCACGTCAAGAAGCTCGTTGCCGGTTATCAGGCTTCCGCGATCCTGATGGACGACGGTACGCTCTATATCTGGGGCAACAAGCAGTCCTATTCGAATCTTGAAAACATGGTCGGCAGAACGAATATCATCGACGTCGACTTTACATTGAACAACGTCGTTGCGCTTGACTCCCGTCAGAGCAGCGTCGTAACGGGCAAGAAGGGCCTGTATGATATGGCTCGTACGCAGATCAGCGGAACCAAAGCCGTCAAGATGAAGGAATTCCTGAACGGCAGAAAGATCCTCGAGATCCGCGCAACGGCGAAGAGTGTCTGCCTGCTGCTGGACGACGGTACCATTGCGCTGACAGGCGACTTTGAGACGGATAACGTTGAAGTGCCGAAGCTTGCGCAGGGCGAATACTTCGTCGACATCGAAGCCGGTACGTATCATTACAGCGCGCTTTCCAACCTCGGTCACGTATATTCGTTCGGCGGCGACCATTACCGCCAGGCGGAAGCACCCGTTGTAAACGGCGCAAAGAAACTGTTTGCCGGCGCCTTCCAGAGCTACGCTGTGGACGAAAACGGCAAGCTGCTGGACAGCTGGGGTCTGAAGGGCTATCTGTTCGGCACCGATGACCGCGGCGCGAACATCGCAGAGCGTGTTGTCGCAGGCGGACGTGTTACGATGACGGTCGGCGCAGTCGCCGTTATCATCGAGATCATCATCGGCGTTTCGATCGGTCTGATGTCCGGCTTCCTCGGCGGCTGGGTCGATATCTTCCTTATGCGTGTTGCAGAGGTCTTCAGCTCGATCCCGCTTTACCCGTTCCTGCTGATCCTGACCTCTCTGCTTGCGCAGGTTTCGATGACGACCGATCAAAAGCTATACATGATCATGGTCATCCTCGGTATCCTCGGCTGGCCGGGCTTTGCGTACATCACGCGTGCGCAGGTGCTGGTTGCCCGTGAATCCGAGTACGTCACCGCAGCACAGGCAATGGGCGTCAAGGAAACGCGTATCGCGTTCAAGCACATCCTGCCGAACATCATCTCGGTTATTCTGGTTCAGATGACGCTGAGCTTCGCGGCATCCATGCAGACGGAGACGTCGCTGTCCTTCCTCGGATTCGGCGTTACCTATCCGCAGCCGAGCTGGGGCAACATGCTGTCCCGCGCGAGCAACGCGGTCGCGGCGATCAACTTCTGGTGGCAGTGGGTATTCACCTCTGCGATCCTGATCTTCACAACGATCTGCATCAACACGATCGGCGACACGCTGCGCGACGTTATGGACCCGAAGTCCACGAACGATAAGTAAAGGAGGAAAAAAGCAATGCCTTTGTTGGAAGTAAAACATCTTCACACCTTCTTTACGACAAAGAAAGGTATCGTCAAAGCTGTAAACGACGTTTCTTACGAGCTTGACGCCGGCAAGACCATCGGCATCGTCGGTGAGTCCGGTTCCGGCAAATCGGTCTCCGCAATGAGCATCCTGCAGCTTCTCGACGGCAACGGCTATATCGACAGCGGCGAGATCCTTCTTGAGGGCAAAGACCTCACGAAGTTCACGCTGAAAGAGATGTACAACGTCCGCGGCAACGATATTTCCGTTATTTTCCAGGAACCGATGACGAGCTTGAACCCGGTCTTCTCGGTTGACAGACAGCTGTCTGAGCCGTTCATGATCCACCAGGGCATGAACAAGAAGCAGGCGCACGAAGAAGCCTTGAAGATGCTGTACGACGTACAGATCCCGAATCCGGAAGTCGTCATCAAGCAGTATCCGCATCAGCTGTCCGGCGGTATGCGTCAGCGTGTTATGATCGCTATGGCGCTTGCCTGCAAGCCCAAGATCCTGATCGCCGATGAGCCGACGACGGCTCTGGACGTTACGATCCAGGCGCAGATCCTGAAGCTGATGAACGATCTGAAGAAATCCAAGGGTACGGCAATCATCTTCATCACGCACGACCTCGGCGTTATCAACGAAATGGCGGACGACGTTGCGGTCATGTACTGCGGACAGGTCGTCGAACACGCGCCGGTAGACGTCATCTTCCAGGGCAGCGGCGAATTCAGCCACCCGTACACGGAAGGTCTGATGCAGTCGATCCCGCGTCTCGAGAACGAAAGCGACCGTCTCGATCCGATCCCCGGCGTCGTGCCGCATCCGTTGGCACTTCCGAAGGGCTGCAAGTTCGGTCCGCGCTGCAAGTACTGCACGCAGAAGTGCGTCGATGAGGAACCCGAGCTTGTCAATGTGAAACCGAACCAGAAGATCAGATGCTTCTATCCTAATAAGGAGGAACGGGCCAGTGTCGAACACCAAAAAATTACTGTCAATCACTAATCTGAAGAAGTACTTCCCTGTTGCGAAGTCGTCCATCTTTCAGAAAAAACGTCTCTATGTTCGCGCAAACGAGGATATCACGATCGACATCTATGAAGGCGAGACCCTCGGTATTGTAGGCGAATCCGGTTGCGGCAAGTCGACACTCGGCCGTGTTCTTCTCCAGCTGTATCCGCAGACCGCAGGCTGCACGCTGTATTACGGAACGACGATCGACGAAATGGCGCCGAAATACGTGATCGACACGTTAAACAACGAAAACAGGTATCGTAAGGCGCTGCAAAAGGCAAACGAGAAGGCGGAAGAGCTTCAGAAGAAGGTTGAAGCGGCAGGCGGCGAGGACGGCGCGGATTTCTATCTGCTCCAGGAATCCAACATCGCCAATTGCGAAGTACAGACGCACCTCAGTAACATCGTCAAGATCTTCGGCGGATTCTTTGCAAAGGATGATGAAGAAGGCCGCCGCCTGATGAAAGACATTTACTTCGAGAACAGAAAGCGCAAAGCGATTGCAGAGCGCCGCAAAAAGCAGCAGGTTGATTTTGAACATTTTGATCACATGCTGACCGAAGTAAAGGAAAGCAAGAAATCCGCTATCGAGAGCAAGAGAGCGCGTGCAGAAGAAGCCCTGAAGGGCACGGATGCACAGCTTGCCGAGATCGACAGGAAAACCGCTGACCTGCGGGCTAAGCTCGATGCGGTCAAGGCAAAGTACGCGGGCGATCCGGAGTTCGACAAGTACGAAGCGATGCGCGACAACGGCATCGACCTGGCGCGTCTGAACTATTCGGAAATGCGTACGCTCAGAAAGGATATGCAGATCATCTTCCAGGATCCGTATTCCAGTCTGAACCCGCGTTTCACCGTCGGCCAGATCATCGAGGAAGGTCTTGTTACGCACAAGTTCTTCAAGCACGGATCTTCGAAGCTGCGTGAATACATCGTCGAGACGATGGAGAAGTGCGGTCTGCAGGAATACATGCTGCACCGTTATCCGCACCAGTTCTCCGGCGGTCAGCGTCAGCGTATCTGCATCGCACGTGCACTTGCGGTTCAGCCGAAGTTCGTTGTCTGCGACGAGTGCGTATCCGCACTGGACGTTTCGATTCAGTCGCAGATCATCAACCTTCTGCAGGAGCTGAAAGAAAAACAGCATCTGACCTACATGTTCATTTCGCATGACTTGTCCGTCGTAAAGTTCATCTCCGATCGTATCGCAGTCATGTATCTCGGCAACATCGTCGAGCTGTCCGACAAAAAGACGATCTTCGATGATCCGCGTCACCCGTACACGGTCGCGCTTCTGTCCTCCATCCCGACGACGGAGCCCGGCTCTGCGGACAAAGAGCGCATCATCCTCGAGGGCAACATTCCGAGCCCCGTCAATCCGCCTGCCGGCTGCAAGTTCTGCACCCGCTGCTACATGGCGCAGGATAAGTGCCGCAGAGTTGCGCCGCCGCTCACGGAGATCGAGCCGGGTCACTTCTGCGCATGCCACTTCCCGGAGAAAAAGATCGACGAGAACAGGAACTATCTGTTTGACGTGAAAACCACGAAGACAGTAGAAAAAGCTGAGGAGAAGTAATGCGGGTTTCCGAAGAAAACCGAAAAGAAGCCCTGGAAGAGGAAGAGGTACAGCTCGAAAAGCATGATATGACCGCGCTGTGGCTCTCCGGGATCCTGACGATCGGGCTTCCGTGCCTCTTTCTGATCCTGCTGATCATCGGGCTGACCGTTCTGATCTTCGGCTTGTGGATCTGAAAACAAAATCTCAATCAAAAAGCATCCCCGATCGGGGATGCTTTTTGCGTTGGGGAAACGAGAACCGGCTACGGATCGCAGGTTTGACAGAATGATCCGGTTGTGATATTCTCGATGCGACCACCATCAGGTCCGCGGCAGGGCCGCGACCCCGTTTCGCCTTGGAGGACAGATCATGAAAAACAGCCGCCTTGCGTATATGCTCACAGCGATCCTTTCCCTGTTCAACGTGCTTTTTCTGCCGATCTATGCCGTACCGGATTGGGCTGCGGCGCAAACAGGGACTGCGCTCGGGTTTTACAACGCGGTCCAGATCCTGCTTTATGTGCCGCATCCGCTGGAATACTGGATCGTATCCATGACGCTTGCGATCTTCATACCGAGCTTTGCGCTGTTTATTACCGCGCTGATCGGCAAGCAGACGCCGTATCTGATCTCCGCGCTCGGCGGCATTACGCTTTGGACGGTGGCAGGATGGAGCTACATGCAGCAATTCGAATTCGCAAGGCTGTTCATCCTTGACGGAAGCGGGATCGGGATCGGGTTCTGGTGCGCGATCGTCCTTCTGATACTCGCGACGGTTTTTGCGCTCAGAAGAAAGAATAAAAACTGACGCACGGAGAGTCAATCCGGGAAAAGACGCCTTTTACGGAACCCTGCACGCGAGACTTGCGGAAAACGTTTTCATACGATATCGTGAATCATTTTCGCACGAGAGGACATTTTTCCTGACGGCTATTGCCAACGACTGCATGATCTCAACTTCGGACCGGCGATCGTCCGACTGCTTTCGGTACTGTCGGCAGGCGGTGCGGTCGGCTGCGGTCGGTCCGGGCGCGAGCGCGCCGCGGGATTTCGGACCTATATGCCGTTCACGCTCGGCTCGGGCATGGCGGTGCTCGCAGCGCTGTTCCGATATTACGGCACGGAAGGACGCGGCGGACGGGTCGGGGTTCAAGTATGACACGTCTCGTCCGGGCATCGCGTACGCATCCTGTCTTAGGCAGGATTGAAAAGGTATCGGGGACGAAAAGCGGACAGGGCGAAAAGCCATGCCTGCTTTTTTCCAAAAATCTTTTGCGGAAATCAAATTTTTCGTTGACAAACCGAAACCGTTGTGGTAACTTATTCAAGGTGCCCCCGTTGGGGGCTCGTTTTTGATGGATCAATTTTAGGAGGAGCATTAGAATGCGCGTAAAGATCACCTTGGCCTGCACCGAATGCAAGCAGAGAAATTACAATACGTTCAAGAACAAGAAGAACGATCCCGATCGTCTTGAGTTCAACAAGTACTGCCGTTTCTGCCGCAAGCACACGCTGCACAGAGAGTCCAAATAACGGGAGAGCATCATGGCAAACGTAGTGGAAAAGGACAATATGACAAAGACCCTGCGTCTTCTCGTCATTTTGCTGCTGGTCGTCGGCATCGTCACCCTTGCGGTCACGGTGTATGATATGGCAAGCGGTTCCTCGCTTCTGAAGCTGTTCGATGCGAAGGAAGTCGCGGCGGAAGCAGCGGAAGAAACTGCCGAAGCGGCGGAAGCAGCGGAAGCAGCGGAAGAAACTGCCGAAGCGGCGCAGACGACGGAAGCAGCGGAAGAAACTGCCGAAGCGGCGCAGACGGCGGAAGCGAGCACGGTCGACCCGAACTGGGGCGGTCAGATGGTTGCGTACGTCATGCTGGCGATCGCGAGCATACTTTTGGTGTTCGGCTGCATCATGTACTTCGTGAAGAACAGCTACCGTTCGTTCCAGGGCACCTGCATCGCGGCAATCATCTTCGCGCTGTATCCGCTGATCTTCTTCGCGGTCAATATCGGATCGCATCTGTTCGCGCTGATTTATACGGTACTGGTCCTTGCGATCATCGTGCTGGCGATCTTTGCGCTGAAGTCGCGCTGGCAGGTCTACATCAAGGAGATGACCGGCGAAGTCAAGAAGCTCACTTGGCTCTCTATGAAGGAGCTCGTTAAGGCGACCGCGGTCGTTCTGGCGTTTGTTCTTGCGTTCGCACTGCTGATCTACGTCCTTGATCTGATCTTCTACACGCCGGTCAGATTGCTGCTCACCGGTTCTGAGGAGTCGACCGCTACGGTTGCGCCCGCAGAGGAAGAGACGCCCGTCGATACGACCGAAGAAGCAGGAGAAGGCACGGAGAATAACGAGTAACGCCCATGAGTCAGGAAACGAAATGGTACGTGGTCCATACCTATTCCGGGTATGAGAACAAGGTCAAGGAAGACCTTATTAAGGCCGTCGACAACGCCGGGCTTTCGGATATCATTCTGGAGGTCATGTATCCGACGGAAGAAACCATTGAGATCCTGCCGAACGGAAAGCGCAAATCTGTCACCCGAAAGGTCTACCCCGGTTACGTCATGGTCAAGATGGTCGTAGACGTTGTTGAGAAGGAACGTCCCGCAGAACAGGGCGGCGGCGTATCGCGCGATCTCGTGATGAATCCGCGCGCGTGGTACCTGATCCGCAACACCCGCGGCGTCACGGGCTTTGTCGGTCCGGGAAGCAAGCCGGTTCCCTTAAAGGACGAAGAGGTCGTGGCGATGGGCGTCGAGCGCATTCCGATCGTGCTCAACATCGAAGTCGGCGAAACGGTGCGCGTCGTGTCGGGCCCGCTCGAAAACTTCCTCGGGCGCGTCGACAAGATCGATCCCGAACGGCAGAAGGTCAAGCTGTCTGTTTCCATGTTCGGCAGGGAGACGCCTGTTGAGCTGGATTTCATTCAGGTCCAAAAGATTTAAAGCGACAAGTTTTCGGTCTGTCGAAAAACATTGCGATTTGACGAAAAACGCAAGCGCGCTGTAAATGCGCGCACGAAAGAGACGGAGGAAGAACGGATGCAAATCCGTCAAATTCAGCGACATGTGCGGTGAATTTGACACCTTACAGGGCCGCCGCCCGGTCACACGAGGTGTGATAGGCGGCACTGCAAAACCGGTCTGTTGAATCACGCAGTGTTCAACTGACCGAGAGCGAAGCGCTTTATGTGGGAGGGGAGGCACCCCGCACCACAACTATAAAAAACATATAGGAGAAACAGC
>CAMNHT010000035.1 GCA_946539625.1 uncultured Clostridia bacterium
ACATGGTTCCTTTCTTGCAGACTTCACAGAACTTACCCATTCAGTCCACCTCCTTCAAAAAACTCGAACATTGCAATACTACCACAAGGTTTTCAACAATGCAAGCATTATTTTTGCAAATCTGACTATTTTTCAGAGAATTTATTATTTTTCTCTGCCTTTGGGGCGATTTCGGGACGGATTCAGCGCATGCCGAAGAAATCGTTCTGGCGGAGGGCTTCGTAGACCACGATCGCAACCGCGTTTGAAAGATTCAGCGAGCGCTGGCCGTCGCCCATCGGGATGCGGATCGCCTCGTCCGCGTGCGGAACGAGGATCCTCTCCCCTAAGCCCGCCGTCTCCTTGCCGAACACCAGAAAATCGCCGTCCCGGAATTCGACTTCATCATAGCGGTGTTTTGCGTGCGTAGAGCAATAGAAAAACCGCGCGTCCGGGTACTGTTCCCAAACCTCCTCGATGCTGTCGTGATAAAAGAGCGTCAGCGAATGCCAGTAATCGAGCCCCGCCCTTTTCAGGCTCTTGTCGTCGGTCGAAAAGCCCAAAGGACGCACGAGATGCAGCGCTGCGCCTGTCACGGCACAGGTGCGCGAAATATTGCCCGTATTGCTCGGGATCTCCGGTTCCACAAGTACGATGTGAAGCATATTGTTCCTCCGATTTCGTCCGCATCATTGTATCACAAATTCGTCGGAATTGCAAAATTTCAAAAAACTAAAAGAAAATCTATTGAGATTCAAAGACGACCTTGCTATAATACGGTATCATGACTGATTCTGTGACCATGGGCGCCGTTCGCCCGCAATCGAATACCGAATCGTCCTACGCCCGCGATTGGAACGCGCGCCGTACGGCGAGTGCGCAGCCGAATCGCAGCGCGGAGGATCCCTTCGCCGCGGCGAACGGAACACTGCGCTTTGCAAGCGAACGGAAGGCAGCCGCGCCGACCGGCAAGGCGACAGAAGCCCCGGTCCGTGCGGCGTCCGCTTCCGGGAGCCGTTCTTCGTCCGGTTCGTCCGCCCGCAGTTCCGCGGGCCACGCTTCGTCCGCACCGAAACGCAGCTCGTCCGGCGGTTCTCAGCCGTCGAAGAAGCGCAGACGCAGAAAAAAGAAGGCGCGCCGTTTGCTGTTTTTTGCCATCGGCTTCCTGATCCTTGCCGTCGCGATCCTTGTGACCGCCATTTTGCTTGCGGGAAACTGCACAAAGAACTGCAAGACGTCCCCCGCCGCAATTGCAACGCCGGAGCCTGTCGCGTCGCTCATGCCCATCGAAACGCCCGAACCAATCACCGATGAGACGATCATCATGCGGGACGCGGTGATCGAAGGCGTGAACGTGCGGAATCTGACTGTTTCCGAAGCGCGTGGGCAGGTGAAAAACGCGCTCAAAGAAAAGCGCGACGCCTTTGACATCACGGTTTCCTATGAAAACTACGACCCGCTGACGCTGACCGCCGACACGATCGGACTCAGCTACAGTGAAGCGGATCTCGACGACGCGCTCATCAACGCGGCGCGCGGGACGGTAAGCACAGTCAATCTGCCGATGACCTTTGACGGCGAACTGATGAGAAACGCGCTCTATGAGCTGAACGACAAGATCCCGAACCACGCGGTCAACGCAAGCGTGACGGTCAAATGGAAGACCAACAAGGTCGGCGACGTCAAGTATCAGCAGCCGTACTGGGACTTCACGGCCGGAACGAACGGCGCAAAGATCGACTTTACCGATCTGGAAAATCAGATCACCGAGGCGATCGAATCGGGCGATTATACCGCGTCGCTGACGCCGAAGGTCACGGTCTCCGAACCGGAAATCACGCTCGAATCGCTGCAAAGCCAGCTCACGCTGCTCGGAAGCTATTCAACAAGCTACTACTTCAAGGGCTCGACGTCCACAGACGCGGCGCTCGTCGAAAACCGCATGGGACGCGACGCCAACATCACCAAGGCGATCGGCATGATGCAGGTCACGAAGATGGATCCCGGCTCGTCCTTCAGCTTCAACAAAAAGACCGGCGACCGCACCGAAAAGAAGGGCTGGGCACTGGCGAACGCCGTCTATCAGGGCAGCGGCTACCGCAAGGAACCGGGCGGCGGTGTCTGTCAGGTCAGCACGACGATCTTCAACGCGATCCTGCGTGCGGGCATCACGCACATCACGCGGTCCCCGCACAGCATCCCGTCCGACTACGTCACAAAGGAGTTCCGGGACGGTCTCGGCTTTGACGCGACGGTCGACTGGAAGGACAATCACATCGATTTCGGCTTCAAGAACGACACCGGGCACACGATCTACATGTTCATCTATATCTCCAAAAACAAGGAGAGCTCCCGAAAGAAGAATATCAACGTCGAGATCTACGGGCAAAAGGAAGACGGCGTCGAATACCGCTGCCGCAATGAGATCCTTGAGGAGACCTTCTGGAAGGACGACGAAAGCAGGTTCGAATACGAATACGTGAACACGCTTCCCGCCGGCAAGCAGGAACAGGTCCGCACCCCGCACGACGGCTACGTCGTGAAGACCTACGTGGACAAGTACAAGGACGGCAACTTTGTCAAGACCGTGCGCACGGAGGAGACGACCTATAAGGTCATCTATCCGAAATACAACGTCGGTCTCTCCACCCCGACGCCGTCGCCGACCAAGACCCCGAAGCCGACGGCGACGCCGGACCCGGACGACTGGGAACCGTAAATAAACGCAAAACGGGCTGTAAAGAATCGAATCTTTACAGCCCGTTTTTTATCCTTATGCTTTGATACCGAACGCCTTGAAGCTGTTTTCGTACAGCGTTTCGGAGAGCGTCTCGGGGTCGAGCCCTTTTAGCTCCGAGAGTTTGGAAAGCGTCAGCACGATGCGGCGCGGATCGTTTCGTGTGCCGCGGAACGGCACCGGCGTCATATACGGACAGTCCGTTTCGATGAGAAGCCTGTCCAAAGGAAGCTTACCCGCGATCTCCCATTGATGCACCGCATTTTTGAACGTCAGCGCGCCGCCGAACGCGACATAGAGTCCGAGGTCGATGCATTCCTTTGCGATCTCTAAGCTTGCCGAAAAGCAATGCATCACACCCGAAAGGTTTCCGCGATACCGCCGCAGAAGGTCCATCGTGTCGCCGTGCGCTTCGCGGTCGTGGATGATAACGGGACGCTTGAGCTCCGCCGCCAGCGCAAGCTGCGCGTCGAAGCACTCCCGCTGCACGTCGCGCGGGGAGAAATCGTAGTGGAAATCGAGCCCGATCTCGCCGATCGCGACCATCCGCTCATGCGTCAGCGCTTCCCTGATGTGATCGAGCGTTTCGGGGCGGAACTCGTCCGCGGAATGCGGATGCACGCCGGCGCTGCCGTAAAAGTACGGCACGCGCGAGACGAGATCGACGACCTTGTCGATGCCCGCTTCGTCGCAGCATGCCTCCATGACGTGCGCGATCCCTGCTTCGGGAAGCGAAGCGATCAGCGTCTCGCGGTCCGCGTCGAACTGTTCATCCAATAGATGCGCGTGGGTATCGAAGATGCGCATCAGCGTACCACCCAGCCCGCGGGGAGGTCCTTGACGGGCGACACGAACGCAAGCTCCTTGTCCTCCGGATCGGACGCGCAAAGGATCATGCCGTGGCTTTCTACGCCGCAGAGCGTAACGGGCTTGAGGTTTGCGACGAGCACCACCGTCTTGCCGATCAGGTCCTCGGGCTTATACCAGTTTTTGATGCCGGAAACGACCGTGCGCTCCTCATTGCCCAAGGAGACCGTCAGCTTCAGAAGCTTTTTCGAACGCTTGACCTCCTCACACGCAATGACCTTCGCGAGGCGAAGATCGAGCTTCGAAAACTCGTCGTAGCTGATCTCGTCCTTGATCGGGGGCAGCTCGGGCTGCTCCGGCTCTGCGGGCTTTTTCTGCTTTGCCATCAGCGCTTCCGCCTGCTCCATCACGACCTTCGGGTCGAGGCGGGCAAAGAGGATCTCGGGCTTTTCCGCAACCTTGTTTTCCGACGGATACCAGCCGAAATGCTCGAGCGATTCGATATTTCTGGGCTGTGCGCCGATCTCTTTTAAGATGCGCTCCGCCGTCGTCGGCATGAACGACCGCAGAAGATTTGCGCCGATCGAGATGCTCTCGATGAGGTTATACAGGACTTCCGCAAGGCGGTCCGCTTTCTCGGGATCCTTCGCAAGAACCCACGGCGCGGTCTCGTCGATATACTTGTTGCAGCGGCGGAAGATTCCGAAGATCTCCTCCAGCGCGTCGGATATCACGAGATCGTCCATCGCCTTTTTTACGCGGTCCCGCGCGCCGACGGCGATCGCTTTGAGCTCCGCGTCGACCGGTTCGGTCACGCCGGTATTTTTCACCGTGCCGCCGAAGTATTTGTTGCTCATGGCGACCGTGCGGTTCACTAAGTTTCCGAGCGTGTTCGCAAGGTCGGCGTTGAGCCGTTCGATCAGCGTATCCCACGTGATCGTTCCGTCGTTGTCGAACGGCATATCGTGCAGCACGTAGTAGCGCACCGCATCCACGCCGAACAGCTCGGCGAGGTCGTCGGCATACATAACGTTGCCCTTAGACTTACTCATTTTGCCGTCGCCCTGCAGAAGCCACGGATGTCCGAACACCGTCTTCGGCAGCGGAAGGTCAAGTGACATCAGAAAGATCGGCCAGTAGATCGTGTGGAAGCGGATGATGTCCTTTCCGATCACGTGCAGATCGGCGGGCCAGAGCTTATTGAACAGTTCGGACGATTCGCCGCCGCATTCATAGCCGATGCAGGTGATGTAGTTTGCGAGCGCGTCGAGCCATACGTAAACGACATGCTTCGGATCAAACTCGACCGGAATGCCCCACGTAAACGACGTACGCGACACGCAAAGGTCCTGAAGCCCCGGCAGAAGGAAGTTATTCATCATCTCATTCTTGCGCGAAACGGGCTTGATGAAATCGGGATGCGTGTTGATGTGCTCGATGAGGCGGTCGGCGTATTTGCTCATCTTGAAGAAGTACGCTTCCTCCTTTGCGGGCTGCACATCCCTTCCGCAGTCCGGACACTTGCCGTCCTTGAGCTGCGAGGGCGTGAAGAACGATTCGCACGGCACGCAGTACATGCCTTCGTAATATCCTTTATAGATATCGCCCTTGTCGTACATGTATTTGAAGATCTTCTGAACCGCTTTGACGTGATCCTCGTCGGTCGTGCGGATGAAACGGTCGTAGCTCGTGCCCATAAGGTCCCAGATGCGCTTGATCTCGCCCGCGACGCCGTCGACGTATTCCTTTGGTGTTACGCCGGCGTCCTTCGCCTTCGTTTCGATCTTCTGCCCATGCTCATCCGTGCCGGTCTGCAGATATACGTCGTAGCCCTCGTAGCGCTTCCATCGCGCGATGGAATCCGCGAGGATCGCCTCGTAGGTGTTGCCGATGTGCGGCTTGCCGGACGCGTACGCGATCGCGGTGGTGATGTAATACTTCTGTCTCATATCATTTCCTCTCCTTATTCCTGTCATTGTACGAACCCGCGGGCGTTTTGTCAATCACAAATATCCACGGGCTTAAGCCCCCCGCCGCCGTGCGGCGCTTTTCGGTAAGCTTCAGCTTCGGGTTCTCTTTGATCAGCCGTTCCAGAAGCTTCGCGTCCGCCGTATAGAGCACCGCCTTTCCGCCGTCGTTCAGATAGTACGGAAGCCGCTTCAGGAATTTTGCGTACAGTGTTTCGTTTTCACGGTGCGAACCCACGCGCGTGCCGAACGGGAGATTCGAGATCACAAGGTCCGCGCCTTCTTTCGCTTCAAAATGCAGAATGTCGCGGCAGATGAACCGCGCTTTGCTTTCCCCCGCCTTTGCGTTTTCCCGCGCGATGCGGATCGCCGTGCTGCTCTTGTCCACGCCTGTAAGCAATTTGCAATGCGCTTGCGTTTCGCACGCAAACAGCAGCGAACCGGATCCGCAGAACGGATCGAACACGGCGGGACGCTCCTTTTTTACAAGCGACAGGGCATAGCGGGAAAGCGCGTGCGCCATCGCCGGATGGATCGAAGCGGGAAGCGTGCCGACGCGCCACGGATAGCGTTCGTCCTTCACGTTCCATAGCTTCCAGTAAAGATCGCAGACGTCGTTTCTTGCCTCGATCCGGAGTTCACAGTCGTATGCCGACGGATTGTTATGCCCGTCCAGAAGTCCCTTGAGCTTCTCAATGAACCCGCCGCGATCCTTTAAGTATCCGCGGATCTCGATGCGGTAATACGTTCCGATACAGGTTTTTGCGGCGGCGGCGATCGCCTTCGGCTCCATCGGCACGTCTTTTGCGATCGGCAGCAGCGCCTCGGTCATGCAGTTTGCGCGATAGACCCGCGCAATATCGGAGGCGGTCACCCGTACCGCGTCGCCGCTGACCGTTCCGGAAAACCCGAGCGAGCAAAGCTCGTCCCGTAATTCTTTCTGAAAACCGCGCGGCGCAAAGCAGAGGATCTCACAGGGCTTTGAAAGCGTTTCCAGCGTGCCCGCCGGCACGGTCTCGAACCGCTGCATGGCTTTTTCGTACGCGATCGTGATCTCCGCGATATGTTTGTCCGTCTCAACCGATTCGGATTCCGGGACGCGGTAGGAAAGAAGCGCGTCCTTTGCGCCGAGCTTTCCGAGCGCGAGCAGCAGACTCGGCACGGCAAAGAGCGTCGTTTCGGTTTCGAGCGCACGCGTTAAAAGCGGAACATCCGCCTCGTTTTCAAGCGCGCCGAAAAGTCGGTAGACGTTCTTTCGTGCCTTCGGCGAATCGCTTAAAACAAGCGTCCGGAGAATCGACCGATCGCCGAGCGCTGTTTCGATTTCCGCCCTGCCCTGCTTCGTCTTTGCGATCACGCAGAGTGCGGACAGCGCTTCGACCGCCGTTTCCCCGTTTAGTTTTTCAACAAGTTCCGCCGTCGTCATGCGTTTGCCGCATCTCGGATCAGCCGAAGGATCGTTTCGGTGCCGTCGACGCCCTCGGCGTGTTTCATGGTTTCGATATACTGTCCGCGCGCGTCGTACAGCGCAAGAACTTCTTTCTGAATGCTTTCCGCATTGACCTCGGAAGCAAGCAGGACGCGGGCATAGCCGCGCTTTTTGAAATACTGTGCGTTCAGCTCCTGATCGCCGCGCGTACTTGCGCCGGAAAGCGGCAGCAGCAGCATGGGCTTTTGAAGCGCCAAAAGCTCAAACACGGCGTTTGCGCCGGCGCGGGACACGACGACGTCCGCAAGTTTGAAGAGGTCCGCCATTTCGTCCTTGATATATTCATACTGCACATAGCCGGGCATTGAAACGGATTCGTCCAGCTTGCCCTTGCCGCAAAGATGCACGACGTCGAAGGTCTCGAGAATCCTCGGAAGCGCTTCGCGCACGGCGACGTTGACCGAAAGCGCGCCGAGGCTCCCGCCGGTGACAAGCAGCACGGGCTTTTTCCCGGATAGCCCCGTAAACGCAAGCGCCTTTTCACGCGAGCCGCGGTAAAGCTCCGGACGGATCGGCGTGCCGGTATGAACGCCCTTATTGCCCTTGACAAACGGAACGGTGTCCGAAAACGTTACGAGCACCTTATCCGCAAAGTGCGCGTCGATCTTATTCGCAAGTCCGGGCGTATAGTCCGATTCGTGCGTCAAAACGGGACAGATCCCCTTTGCCGCCGCCACGACGGGCACGGAAACATAGCCGCCCTTACTGAACAGCACGGCGGGCTTCAGCTCCTTTAGGATGCGCTTTGCCTGATGATACCCTCTTTGCACATGGATCGGCATGGTGAGCGTCTTGAAACTCGCGTAACGGCGGAGCTTGCCCGAGTCGATCTCGTGATACGTCACGCCCGGGACCGGGGTCACGAGGTCCTTTTCCATGCCGGACGTGCCGATATAGTGAATGTCCCATTCCGCACGGTCGAGCTGTTCGATCAACGCAAGGTTCGGCGTCACGTGACCTGCCGTGCCGCCGCCCGTAAAGACGATGGTTTTTTTCATTCTGTTCTCCCCCTCGGTTCTATCCTATGCGCAAAAGCGCCTCAGTTTCCGCTGCCGCTCGTCGAAATCAGCGCAAGCCGCGTTTCACCGGGCTTTGTGAGCTCATCGTCCTTCAAAAGCACGCGCGCGATAACAAACTTCATCAGCGCGTATTCCTCCGGGAGGTCCTCCATGTCGAGCTCGAGCATGACGAGCACCAGACGCTCGTCCTCCGGCTTCACGGCGGAGCCGTCCTTGTTCGCCTGTCGGAAGCCGATGAACCACGCGATCTCCTTCTTGGACTGGGAATTCTTATCCTTCTTGTTGCCGACCTCTGCCGTTCCCGTCTTCCCCGCGATCACAAACGATCGCACACCGAGGTTGCGCGCCGTGCCGCCGTGCTCCTGCGGCGAGCGGCACACGCCGATCATCATGTTCGCGATCGTTTCGGCGTTTGCCTTGGAGCAGATCGTTTTCCATACCTCGTTTTTGGTGTGGCGGTACATTTCGGTGTAGTTCTGTCCCTCCGCCTGCCAGATGGAATCGACAACGTACGGGACCGGCGCCTTACCCTCGTTGCGGAAGGCGGCGATATAGCTTGCCATCTGCAAAGGCGTCACCAGAAGCTCGCCCTGTCCGTATCCGCTCATGGCAAGCAGACTGTAGGTTTCGATGCTCTCCTCGTTTTTGATTTGCGATTTCTGCGTCGGCAGATCGAACGGAACGTTTTCTCCCATGCCGATGTGCGTGAGGTATTCCTTGAACCGATCCCAGCCGAGCTTCAGCGCGCACCACGAGAAGAAGATATTGTCCGAGTCGATGATGCTCGATTCCATGTTCATCGGCGTATGGCGGTTGGAGTTGCCGGTACGCGTGATCTCGTCGATGCCGGTATAGGCGTAGGTGCCCTTGTTGACCTCCCACACGTCCTTGTAGCCGCTGGAGGTCTTGTAACGGGCATTGTGGATATTCTTCATCTCCTCCTCGGGGAAGGTCGTTTCCGGCGTGACCACGCCTGCCTCAAGCGAGCCCGCGCCGGTGAACGGCTTGAACGTCGATCCGGGCGCGTAGAGACCCTGGATCGCGCGGTTCAACATCGGCGTCTGCGGGTCTTTCTGCATCGCTTCGAATGCTTCGGTGCCGACGGCGCCGCGGCTGAACGCTTCGGCGTCGTAATCCGGGAAGGAATACAGTGCTTCGATCGCGCCGGATTTCGGGTTCATTACGATGACCGTGCCGGTGATGTTGTCCGTATAGACGACGGTTTTCACGACCTCCTCCACGCGCTGCTGCATCTTGATGTCCAGCGTCAGATGCAGGTCCTGTCCGTCCTTTGCGGGGTTGTTGTACAGCGTCTGGCGGTTCGTGCCGTCGATGCCCTGGATGTACGCGTAGCCGCCCTTTTCACCGCGGAGCAGGTCTTCATACTCCTGTTCGAGTCCGACGTATCCCATCCAGCTGTCCTTTTCGTAAACCCAGACGTCGTCGTCCGAAATCAGCCCCGACGGCTCGGTCACGGTCTCGCCCTTCCGCCGCTTTTCGATCTCCTTCCACGTTGCCTCCCACATGACGGACGCAAACCCCAGAAGGTGGGATGCGCTCCGCCCGAATGGGTACGCGCGGAAACGCGTGGACGTCATGGCGCCGTTGCGGTCGATGCCGATGCCCTTGATCGACAGAAGCCGTTCTT
>CAMNHT010000036.1 GCA_946539625.1 uncultured Clostridia bacterium
TAGATGACCGCCTGCGTGAGGTGCACGGAGCATTCGGGCATACCGATGAGATGGCACGCTTGAAACGCCGCGACCGCAAGCTCCAAAGCCCTCGGGTCGGCAAGGCCGACGTCCTCGCTTGCAAAGCGTGTTACGCGCCGCGCAATGTAGATCGGGTCCTCGCCCGCCTCCAGCATCCGCGCAAGCCAATAGACCGCCGCGTCCGGGTCGGAATTGCGCATCGACTTGTGCAGGGCGGAGATCAGATTATAGTGCTCCTCGCCCGTCTTGTCGTACAGCAGCGATTTTTTCGACGTGCATTGCTCCACGGTATCGACCGTGACCGTCGTTACGCCGTCCTCGTAGTCGCCGTTTAAAACCGCCATCTCGAGTGTGGACAGCGCGGTTCGCGCGTCGCCGTTTGCGAACACCGCGATCATACGGAGCACGTCGTCGGAGATCTCGATCCTCTGTCCGCCGAACCCCTTCGGGCTTTCGATCGCGCGGCGCAGGAGCCGGAAGAGATCTTCCTCTGAAAGCGCTTTCAGCACGAACACCTTGCAGCGTGATAAAAGCGCGCCGTTGACCTCAAAGGATGGGTTTTCGGTGGTCGCGCCGATCAGGATGATGCTGCCTTTTTCCACGAACGGCAGAAACGCGTCCTGCTGCGCCTTGTTGAAACGGTGGATCTCGTCGACAAACACGATGGTTTTTTCGCCGAACATGCGGTTTTCGTCCGCCTGCTGCATGACCGTGCGGATTTCTTTGATGCCGCTTGTGACCGCGGAAAAATTGATAAACTTCGCCTTCGTGTGATTGGCGATCACATGCGCGAGCGTTGTTTTGCCGACGCCGGGCGGGCCCCAGAAGATCATGGAGGAGACCGCGTCCTGCTCGATGATGCGGCGCAGGATCCTGCCCTGCCCGAGAAGGTGCCCCTGCCCCACGACCTCTTCGATCGTTTCCGGGCGCAGCCGCGCCGCAAGCGGCTCTCTGAGCGCCGTATTCAGAAGCGTTTGCTCCGCCATCGCCTTATCCTCCTTCGGATCTGTTCTTATAGTATAGCAAATCCGGGAACAGAATTCAATCAAAAAGAATCAAACCGTCCTTCCCGCTTCAGCGCTTTGACGGCGAGGGCACTTCTGAATCCGACTTTTCTTCACTGCGACTGTTCGACGGTGTCTACACGGCGAATTGTACAAAAAAATCTATTTGTTCATATAAATAATGATGGATTTTTTATGCAATCGGTGTTATAATCATACTGTTAATGTACTGATCGTTCAGTACAAATTTATAAAAGAGGAGACCTTACATGAAAAGAACGCTGAAACTGTTCGCTCTTTTGCTCGCATTGGTCATGGTCATGGCGCTGCTGCCGACCACGGCCCTCGCAGAAGGACGGATCAAGGACCGCCGCAGCACGGTCACGCCGGCGCCCAACGGCTATATCCCTGTTGAAATCCCCGGCGGTCGCGCCGTTTCCGAGGCATATCGCAACGGTGACATGGATGCGTATTATCGCCTGAAGGGCGTTGAGCCGAAGCGCGACACGCTGCCCTCCAGTTATGACAGCCGCAACTACAACTACATCACCTCTGTCAAGAACCAGAACCCGTATGGTTCCTGCTGGGCGCATGCGGCAATGGCGTCGGTCGAGAGCTATATGATCAAGCACGGCGTCGAGGTCGGCTCCACCGGCTCCGCCGCAACGACGAGCCTGAACCTTTCCGAAACGCAGCACTGCTACTTCAACTACTCCACCGCCTATGACGCGGAGGGCATGCTGACCGGCGACAAATGCACCCTGACCGGATCCGACTCCTGCCTCGATTCCGGCGGCAACGGCGAAATGTCGGCATACACCCTGCAGCGCTGGTGCGGCGCAGCGGACGAATCCCAGTCCGCGCTCCAGTACAGCAAGGCGAGCACGGTCGCAAGCTCGGGGCTTTCGAGCACATATTCGTATAATTACAACGTCTCGCATGTGCAGAACTCGGAATGGATTCCCGGTACGGACATCGAAGGCGTCAAGCGCGCGATCATGGAATACGGCGCCGGCAACATCAGCTATTATGAGTCCGGCAGCGCGTACACCTACACCTGCACGAAGGATACCACTTCTCAGGACAGCAGCTCCCACAAATGGGCAAACCACGCAATCACGATCGTCGGCTGGGACGACAGCATCGCGACGAGCCGTTTCTCCCCGAATAAGCCGTCGAGTGCCGGCGCATGGCTCTGCAAAAACAGCTGGGGCACAAGCTACTTCAATCAGGGCTACATGTACATCTCCTATGAGGACACCTCCGTTCTCGAAGGGTACATCTACTTCTACGATGCGGAGCCCATTGACAACTACGATCATAACTATCAGTATGACGGCTCCTGCAACGTCGTCACCTATGGCGTCGGCAACCGCGTCGGCTTTGCAAACAACACCAAGGTTGCAAACGTCTTCACCGCAACCGGCACCCAACTTCTCGAAGCCGTCGCGCTCTGCAACTGGGACGAAGCGCTCTCTTACACGGTCGAGATTTACAAGAACCCCACGACCGGCAATCCATCTTCCGGTACGTTGATGACCTCGCAGTCCGGCACGCTGACCTATTCCGGCTACTACACCATCAAGCTGGATACCCCGGTCGCGCTCGCTCAGGGCGATACCTTCTCGGTCGTCTTCACGCAGAGCTGCCCGACCGCGGACGATTCCGGCAAATATATCCACACGCCGTACGACGCCACGTTCAACGACAGCAGCGTGGTCTCCTGGGCGAACTGGACGCACACCAACCACGGCAACACCTCCTATTATCAGGAGCCGAACAGTTCCTGGAAAGACTGCCCGGACAACGGCGACTACCGCATCAAGGCGTACACCACCGATATTACCTACACCGTGAGCGCGGTCTCCAACAACACCGCGTGGGGCACGGTCTCCGTCTCCGGCACCAAGATCACCGCAACGCCTGCAACCGGCTACTACGTCTCCGGCTATGAAGTCGTAAGCGGCACCGCGACCGCGACGATCAACGGCAACATCATCAATGTTGCGCCGGAAAGCGACTGTACCATCAAGGTCATTTTCGCGCCGAAGCCCACCTACACGGTGAACTACCTGTCTTCCGGCACGAACGTCGGCAGCGCAAGCGCGCAGATCTATGATACGGTCACGCTTCCCTCCGCTGTCAGCAACACGCCGAACGGCTGGACGTTCTCGGGCTGGGTCACGGCAGAGTTTGCCGAGACCACCGCAGAACCCGAGTTCTATGAACCCGGTGCAAGCTACACCGTCACCGCGAACGCGACCCTGTACGCGCTGTTCACCCGCACCGAGGGCTCTGGCGAAACGGTCTATCAGCTCGTCAACGACAACCTCTCCGACTGGAGCGGCAAGTACATTATCACCTGCGGCAAGGATACGAGCGCGCTGGTTCTGAAGGGCCTTTCCGGCAACACCAACTATGAGTCCTCGAGCGCAGGCGGCGCAGCCACCTTCTCCAACACGGGCATGACGCTGGACGGCGAAAAGATCCGCAACGCAAACGATGCGTATGTGTTCACGATTGCCGCCACCGGTTCCAACTATACCATCAGGAACGTCTCGACCTCGACCTATATGGGCAGCTACAACAACTACCTCTACAGCCGCTCGACGTACAGCTCCAACTACTGCAACTGGGGTGTGGAATACGACCTCTACAACATCTGCATGAAGGTCAGCAATTCCGCAAGCTCCAACTATCCCTATATGGTCAAAGGTTCCAACAGCTACTTCGTCATCAACAGCACCTATACGACCAACAAGACGCAGTTCTGGAAGGAAACCGCAGAGATCACGACCTTCTACGCCACCAACCCCGTTGCGGCGCATGAACATACGATGGTCCATACGGCAGCCGTTGCAGCGACCTGCGCGACAGCGGGCAATATCGAATACTGGACCTGCTCCGAGTGCGGCAAGCTCTTCTCCGACGCACAGGGCAACACGGAGATCACCCTTGCGGATACCGTGATCCCGGCAACCGGCAACCACAGCTACGGCGCATGCGTCTCGAACAACGACGGCACGCACAGCCATACCTGCTCCGTCTGCGGCGACGTTGTCACCGAAAACTGCACGTACAACGACGTGGTCACCGAGCCGACGGCAACCGAACAGGGCTACACGACGCATACCTGCACCGAGTGCGGCTATTCCTTCGTTGACAGCTACACCGATCCGCTGGGCGTCTACTTCACAGTGAGCTTCTCCGTACCCGCAGGCGTTGCGGCGGTCGCCGACATGAACTGCAAGGAAGGCGAATCCATCACGCTGCCCACCGCAGGCGCGCCGGAAGGCTACACCTTCCTCGGCTGGGTCACAGAGGACGTCAACAACGCCACCGAACTGCCGACGGTTCTTTCCGGAAGCTATTCCGCAACCGCGAATATTACGCTGAAAGCTCTGTACTCGCGCACCGAAACAACCGAGGCGGGATATGAGCTTGTGACCGAAGCGCCCGCCGACTGGACCGGCAGCTACGTCATCACCTACGGCAAGACCGACGCAATGACCGTTCTGAAGGGCGTTTCCGGCACCAAGAAGCTGGAAGCGGCAAGCGCGGGCGCAGCGGCAGCGTTCAATACCACCGGAATGACGCTCGACGGCAATGCGCTTTCCGACGTGACGAACGCATACGTCTTCACGATCGCAATGAACGGCGACAAGTTCGTGATCCAGAACGCCGAGACCGGCACGTATCTTGCAAACCGCGGCAGCTACCTCTATAGCTACAAGACGCTGACGACGAGCTACTGCCTGTGGTCGCTCGCAATGACCGACGGCGCGGTCGACGCGACGAACGCGGCGAGCAAGACGCGTCCGCATCTGACCTTCCATGCGGCCAAGAACTACTTCATGGTCAACAGTTCGACTGCCGACATCTTCTTCTGGAAGCTCGGCGGATCCTCCGCAGTCACGACCTACACCACGGTCATCGACTGAGTACCGAATCAAACACATGAGGCGCTGTCCCAACGGGACGGCGCCTTGTTTATGATACGGAATTCCGCACGATATCGTTGACAAGGCGGGTGTGAAATTCTATAATGGATGCGGTAAAAAACGTGCAAGGCACGATAGGAGGATTATGAAATGAAGAAACTCGTCATCGCGCTCGGCGGCAACGCGCTGGGCAACACGCCCTATGAACAGCTTCGGCTCGTTACCGAGACCGCAAAGCCCATCGTCGATCTCATCGAGGCGGGCAACCAGGTCGTCATTGCGCACGGCAACGGTCCGCAGGTCGGTATGATCAACCTTGCCATGTCCACCGCGGCAAATGCAAAGGCGATCAAGTCGGACATGCCGTTCCCGGAGTGCGGCGCGATGAGCCAGGGCTATATCGGCTACCATCTGCAGAACAGCATCCAGAACGAGCTCAAAGCGCGCGGCATCAAAAAGAACGTCGCGACCGTCGTCACGCAGGTGCTTGTCGATGAAAACGACCCGGCGTTCCAACATCCGACCAAGCCGATCGGCGCGTTCTATTCGAAGGAAGAGGCGGACAAGATCGCAGCCGAGAAGGGCTATACGATGATCGAGGACGCGGGCCGCGGCTACCGTCAGGTCGTGCCGAGCCCGAAGCCCGTGGACGTTGTCGAAAAGGAAATGGTCAACACGCTGATCGACGCGGGTCACGTCGTGATCACCGTGGGCGGCGGCGGCATTCCGGTCATTGAAAAGGACGGAAAGCTTTTGGGCGTTCCCGCCGTCATCGACAAGGACTTCGCGTCCGCAAAGCTCGCGGAGCTCGTGCATGCAGACGCGCTCGTCATCCTCACGGCGGTCGACCGCGTGGCGATCAACTGGGGCAAGCCGAATCAGCAGTCCCTCGAGCGCATGACCTGCGCCGAAGCGGAGCAGTACTGCAAGGAAGGCCACTTCGCGCCCGGCTCCATGCTTCCGAAGGTACAGGCGGCGATGAGCTTTGCGAAGACCGGCGGCGAGGCGATCATCGCGTCCCTTGAAAACGCGGCGGCAGCCCTTCGCGGCGAAAGCGGCACGAAAGTCGTAAAATAAGACATATACGCCCGAACCAAAGGGCGTCGGTCAAAAACACAGGGCATCACAATAGGAAAATGTTCGGAGAGAGCGGAACGGGCTCTCTCCGATTTCTTCTGTCATCTGATATATATTTTTTGCGGAGATCAACTTTCTTGCGACATTTCGGCGCGTTCGGCAATCTAATAAGTAGATGATCATCGGAAAGGAACCAAGACCAATGAACAAAGCAAGGACCGACGCATGGTTTTCACGCGAGATTGAATCCATGAGCGACACGTTGTTTCGTGTTGCTTTTTCGATCCTGCGCAACTTTGCGGACTGCGAGGACGCCGTGCAGAGCGCCATATTAAAGGCATATCAGAATCTGGATACGCTGAAGGAACGCACGTACTTTCGCACATGGACGGTTCGGATCCTGAAAAACGAATGCTTCGCGCTCTTAAAGAGGCAGCGCAGCATCGTGCCTCTGTCCGATCGGACGGACGCCGATTACGAGATGAAGGTCCCGGACCTCGACCTAAGCCGCGCGTTCGATACGCTCAGCCCGGAGGAACGCCTGACGATTACCCTATATTATTACGAGGGATATAAAACTGCCGAAATCGCAAAGCTGACCGACGTCAGCGACAGCACGGTCCGCAACCGTTTGTCCCGCGCACGCGCCGCACTGAAAGAACAATTAACGAAAAGGAGTGTTTTTGATGAAGCCCTTTGATCGCCGCTTGCAAAAAGATTTATTCCCCAAAACACCCGTCGCGTTCCGTGAGACGGTCCGGCGGTCGGTTGAGAACGCCTGCGGGGAAGTTGGGACGCAGCAGACCCCGGTCGTTCATTTTCCCGCGGACAACAACGCAAAGCCCGCTCGGAAAAAGGCAAACCTTTTTACCCGTATCGGGACCGTCGCCATTGCCGCGGTGCTGATGATCTCACTGCTTGCCGTCGGCACGATCGCCGTATTGGCAGGAAAAGAGAAAACCGCGCCGGCTGCAAATGTCCCTGCGGATAAAGCGATCGAGCCTGTATGGTCGCAGCACGCAGAAGTGATCCTGCTGCCGGATTATATTGATCGCGAAACGGGCGATACGTTTGCGGACTTTGCCGCGCTGCGTGAGGAAAACGGCATTCCCGCCTATTCCGAGGAAGCGTTTTCGTGGCTCAAGACGCTCGAAAGCGAAACGGTCTATCTGGACCTGAATGGTCAGACGATTGAATATGAAACGACCTTTACGATCCCGGAGCAGCTTCGCGACAGCTTTGACGCAAGCCCGATCAACGGAGACGCGTACACGGTCGTCGTGGAGGCCGACGTGCCGAGGTTCGCTCTGGACGACATGGAGGCAATGCCCGCCGATGGGAATCTTTGGGCATACGGTTCCCGGTATTATTACAGCGACGCCTATGCAAACAGGGGGGACATGGACCCCTTTGAGCTTGCAGTCGGGCAGTGGTACAGCTTCCATGACGCATTTACGGAGCTCATGAAAGAAAGCCGCACGCTCACAGTTCAAACGACCTATCGCGTCTATGACCGTGCCTATTTCGATCAGACCGGCGATGACGCGGAAGAAATGGCGCTGAACCGGAGATGCTCCCTGGTCGGCGTCATCGAGCAGACGATGGAGATCGATCTTGAAAAGCTCATGACGGTCGATGCGGAATGCCGGGCGGAGCTGGCGCTTTCCGGGACGCATACGTTGACTGTGATGCAGGAGCAGGACGACGGTAGCTATGCGTACAGCGATGAGGAGCTGAACTTCGACGGGCTTGTGTTGAACGAGGCGGTACAGTACCGCGCAACCGGCGTCCACGTAACGCTTTCTGTCAAGGATCTGCCCGAGGGCTGGGAAGAGCATTACGGAACCTCTCTGCTGTACCCGTCCTCCTGGGTCGCGGAGAACATGTACGGACTTTCCGCAAAGCTCATCCTTGAAGGGCAGGACGCGCCGGTCGTTGCGGCACGGGCGATGGAAGAGACCGACGGGAACAGGGTCACGTTCATCTTCCCCGTTGCGGCGAATGATGCATACGGCGCAGAGCTGCAGCTATACCTGAAGGCGGAAGGTGACACGGACGCGCAAAAAATCATCGGCGCCGCATTGCCCGTGCCCGAAACGGCTGGACTGAACATCGTCGGCTCCGATCCGACCGAGCCGCCGACGGCGTCCGCAGAGCCGGAGACGGTGAACACCGTCTATGCCGCGACGGTCGACGAATTCCTTTCCGCAATCGCGCCGGATACGGAGATCGTGCTGACCGGAGAGATCTACAACCTCACGACCGCATCTGATTACGGAACCGGCGAAGGGCGATATTACAGATGGAGAGAAGTGGAGGACGGGTATGAGCTGTGCCTGCATGATCTCAACAACCTCCGTCTGATCGGCTCAGAAAACACGCAGATCGTGACCGATCCGCGCCACGCGGCGGTCATAAACGCGGAGAACTGCGTGGATCTGTTCCTCTCGAACATCACCGCGGGGCATACGCTTCTGCCCGAAGTGCTTTGCTCCGGACCGGTCCTTCAGCTTTCCGACTGCACGAACGCGCGCGTCGAAGATTGCGGGCTGTTCGGCTGCGGCAGAGTCGGCGTCAGCGCAAACGGCTGCAGCGTGCTGAACATTGCCGGCTGCGATATCTACGAATGCAGCAACGAAGGGATCTCTCTGTTCGAATGCCGGAACGTTGTCATAGTAGCGTGCAGGCTGCGCGACTGCGGACTGCGCATGCTTTCGGACGACACGGAGCCGACCGGCGCGTCCGATATGTTCTTCATCGGCTCATGCGAGCATGTCATCATTGCGGATTGCGACATCTATGGAAACAAGGCGCTCTCTGTGATCGGATGCGCCGCGAGCAAGGATGTGGTGCTGTATGGCACGCTGGTGTACGACAATACATTGGACGACGTCATCAGCATCGAAGACGCGGAAATGACCGTGTATGGATGCGAATTCCGCCACACCGGGAACTTCCTTTACAAGACCTCGTACACTTATAAGATCCTCGATCAAAACGGAAACGAGATCGGTGAAACCGAGCTTAAAGAGATGAAGCTGGAACGCGATCCCTACGCGAACTGAATCCAACGGCAAATGAAAACCTCCGCGAACTTGCGGAGGTTTTTTGTGTTTCGGTTTATGCATTGACCCTCCCTTGTCAGGGAGGGTGGATCGCGGAGCGAGACGGGAGGGTCGTTTTCGGTTATTCGTCGCTGCGGTACGCCGAGATCACGTCGTCGTCGAGCACGACCGCAAGGAGCATTTCGCCCTTACTGGCTTTCGGTTCGATGTGGATGCTTTCGGTGTTGATCGGCGTCTTTGCGCCGTGGCGCTGTTCAAGCACGAGCGTGAACGGCGCCTGTACCGTGCCGGCGTAGA
>CAMNHT010000037.1 GCA_946539625.1 uncultured Clostridia bacterium
GCTGCAATGGCTCTTCTGGCGGGGCTTCGATCACGGCGAGGACCGCGCGGAATTCGAACGCGAGGAAACGGCTGTGCCGCGGGTGAGAAAGCATATGCGTCGTGAATTGGGCATTGCGGCGGTTGACGGGACCGGCGAATACGCGGCGTTCTGCTGCCTGTGGTACGGCGAAAAGACGGACTACGCCTACGTCGAGCCGGTCTGCACGGTTCCGCGGCACCGCGGAAAGGGGCTTGCGAAAGCACTGCTCCATGAAGCGCTGAATCGTGCAAAGGCACTCGGCGCAAAGAAAGCGTACGTGATCTCGGACATGCCGTTCTATGAAACGCTCGGATTCCGGAAATCTCATCATTACACCTTTTACAGAAAAGCCTAAAATAACGGCTGCCGCGTTCGCGACAGCCGCTTTTGTAAAAAGATGTGTCATCCTGAGCGATAGCGAAGGATCTTACGCATCGACGCTGCGAAAGATTCTTCCGAGGCGGCGCCTCCTCGGGATGACACCGTCGAGTGATTGAAAGAGTTTATTTATCCGGATCGAATTTCCGGATCGGCAGGTACTTATACACCTGCGCGATATAATCCTTGTAGCGCGGGTATTTTTTGGACGAGATCGATTCGCCGAGGGTCGAGCTTCCCATAAACAGGAGAATGAGAAGAAGCGGACCAATGACCGTCCAATGGAATATGCCGCACTGTGCCGCGCCGGCGCCGATCGCGAAGAGATAGAGGGAGAGCCAGATCCCCTGTTCGCCGAGATAGTTCGGATGGCGCATCCGCGACCACGGACCGGTGGTGTTGAAACCGAGGTCATACGGACGCGGAAGCGTTTCGAGCGAGCCGCCGTCTTTCAGCAGCTTCCTTTTTGTTTGATGGAAATTCCACTGATACTCATCGGATACCGTTTCGAGCATGAGAAACCCGACGGCAAGCGCCGCGCCGACGATATCCCATACGCCAAACGGCGTTTTTGAGTCCATGCAGGCAAGCACGGGCAGCGTGATCGCGAGTACGAGCGTATTTTGATAAAAACTGATAAAGAAGAGATCGAACAGCGTCCAGAGGATCTTGTGCGAAAAGATCGGATTGCTCCGCACGATCGACCAGCGGTAATCCTCTTCGCCGGTCCAGAATTTCAGCCGGTACGCGCCTTTTCTCGCAAAGTTGATTGTAAGCCGAACGCCCCAGACGGTGACGATCAGCGCATAAACGACGGTACGCAGATCCAGCCCGTTTCGGATCGCGACGATCCAGGCGTACACGATCGGCAGGATGCTCCAAAGCTTGTCCATCTGCGAAAAATTCTGCGAAAGCTCGCCGACGATAAAGCAGTACGCGACGGCACATCCGCACACGATCAGCAGGATCTTCAGCGTTGCGGCCTGTTCCGCGGTGAGCGCGGCGCGTCCCAATACGATACCCAAAACAAGCAGCGTCAGCACGACAACGACGGTCACGACCGTCCCGATCATTCGTTTCATAGTTACCCCTTACCCTTTTGATTCCGCGTACTATCATATACGAATCGCCGCGCGTTTTCAACCGTCATTTTTCAGATGAGCCGGAGGAGGAAAAACCGGATTCATTGACAACCACGGTATAAAATGGTAGAATGACAGCAAATTCCGTTAGGTTTTCGACAGTATGGTATTTTCTTCGCTGACGTTTCTATGCTTATTTCTGCCGTTGGTGATCGGGCTGCATACGCTGGTCAGGAACACGCGCGCCAGAAATGTGATCCTGCTCGTCGCTTCCCTGCTGTTCTATTCATGGGGCGAACCGGTCTGGATCATTGCCATGATCCTTTCGACAGCCGTCAATTATGTATGCGCAAGAGTGATCGCCGACGCAAGATCGTCCGGCGGACGCAAAGCGGCGCTTGCCGTAGGCGTCATCATCAGCTTAAGCTCGCTGTTCTTTTTCAAGTATTCGGCGTTCCTTGTCAACAGTGCCGGCGCATTGTTCGGCAGCACGTTCCGCATGGCAGCACCGAAGCTTCCGATCGGCATTTCGTTCTACACGTTCCAGATCATCACGTATACGGTGGATGTTTACCGGGGCGACGCGCCTTTGCAGAAAAACCCGTTCCGGCTTCTTCTGTACGTTTCGCTGTTTCCGCAGCTCATTGCGGGACCGATCGTGCGCTACAAGGATGTGGCGGATGCGATCGAGGACCGTGAAGTCACGCTGCAGGGATTCGGTGAAGGCTTTTTCCGCTTTACGCTCGGGCTCGGGAAAAAGGTCCTGCTTGCAAATCTGTGCGGCGAGGTGCTTCAAACGCTTCCGACGGGTGCGGATATGTCATTTCTTTCGGGATGGCTTGCCGCAGTCCTGTTTCTGCTACAGCTGTTCTTTGATTTTTCCGGATACTCCGAGATGGCGATCGGGCTCGGACGTATGCTCGGTTTCCGGTTCCTTGAAAATTTCGACGCACCGTTCATTTCAAAGAGCGTTTCCGAGTTCTGGCGCCGCTGGCATATCTCGCTCGGCGCATTCTTCCGTGAATATGTGTATATTCCGATGGGCGGCAACCGCGTCGGCATAGTGAGATGGATCTTCAATATGATCGTCGTCTGGGCGCTTACGGGCATCTGGCACGGCGCAAATTGGAACTTTCTGCTTTGGGGACTGTATTTCGGATTTTTCATCATCCTGGAACGGCTCGTTCTGAAACGGGTATTGGATAAAACGCCCGCTGTCATCCGACGCTTTTTTGTGATCGTGATCGCGGTCGTCGGGTTCGTAATGTTCCGGAATGAATCGTTTGCCGAGATCGGCGCGCAATTGAAGGCGATGTTTGCTCCGTGGTCGGTGCCGATCTCCGATCCCCATGCGATCTACGCGCTGAAAAGCAATCTTTTGCTGCTTTTCGCATGCGTCGTCTGCTCGCTGCCGCTCAGAAAGCAGACGGTAAAAAAGTTCAAGGAACGCCGCAAAAAAGGGAAAAAGAACGTGCTTCGCCCCTACCTAAAAGGCGTGCTTGCACTGTCGATTCTTGTTCTGTCCGTGATGTTCCTCGTGGGGCAGAGCTTTAACCCGTTTTTGTATTTCCGATTCTGAAAGGAGGGCAACATGCGAAAGTACGTTTTACCCGCAGCGGCACTGCTTGCGCTGCTGCTGCTCCTTGCGGTCGGATTGTATGAGCTGATCCTTGTTCCGAACGGTCAGGCTTTCTCCGAAACGGAGAACAGAATGCTTGCCGAACGTCCGGCGCCCGGCGTGTCGTCTTATTTCAACGGATCGTTCGCCGACGGTCTGGAGCGTTTTCTTTCCGATCGCTTTCCGGTGCGCGCAGGGATCATCCGCGCGACACAGAATCTCAGACAGGTTGGAAGCATCGCCTCATGGGAGGACTATGTGAAGGTTGCCGAAAACAATGTAGCCGATATGCAGTATCATGAGGAGATTCCGGAGGATGCGGCGATCGTTACGCCGCGTCCGACCCGCACGCCTGTTCCGACGGACACACCCGCACCGGAGACGGTTTCGCCTACAGTCGACGCAGCCGAACCGCAGACGCCGGAGCCGACGCCAACGCCGGAACCGACGCCGACGCCCCGCCCCACAAAACCGCCTGTCGATATTTCCGATTATCCGTCGGAATTGAAATGCAGGCTGGTTTGCGGGGAAGGTACTTCTGTGATCTACAAGGCAGAGCGATACCGCCTTCAGAAGATCGCCGCGCTGCTTGACGCATATGCTTCGCTGCTGCCGGAGGATGGTGTGCTGACATATACGATCGTTCCGTTCAGCGCGCGGGCGTATCAGCTTCTGACGTATCGGGACCCGCAGGGCTTCACGTCGGAGATCGAGCCGTTCATCCATGCGATAACCGCGGATAACGTGACTGCGTTCTGTACGCTCCAGCTTCTGCAGGAGCCGCTGATCCGGGGCGAGTATGTCTTCTTCCGTTCCGATATGCATTGGACGCCGTACGGTGCGTATCTGGTGGTATCGAAGATGATGGAGGAAGCAGGCGAGACACTTCCGCCCTATGACGCTTTCCCGAAGGAACAGGAATACCCGTTCCTCGGGACGATCTATCGCGACAGCCCGACGAATCAGATGAAGAACAATCCCGATACGCTGGATATTTTGACGCCGACGCATCCCGTTCGCGTGCAGCGTTTTGAAGCGCCTGATACATGGAAAGAGATCCCGTTCATCAACAGGGACGCGAACGACAGAGATCGGTATACCGTGTATCTCGGCGTTCCGGGCAATCTGACGCTGATCGAACGTACGGACGTCGAAGGCGAACCGAAGAAGACCTGTCTGGTCGTTACGGATTCCTACGGCCTGTGCACTGCGCCGTTTTTCGCGGAGGCGTACGATCGCGTGCTTCTGTATGACCCGCGGTTTTATACGAAGGAGCAGCTCGGTTCCGTATCGGACCTTGTTGAGAAATACGACATTGCGGATATCTATGTGATCGTCGGGGATTCGCATGCGTTAAGAAGCGATGACTATCTCTCATACTGCAACAATCAATTCTGATCGGAAACCAAAACAGCGGAGGCATTCGGCTTCCGCTGTTTCAATTGCATGATAAACATCTGCACGAGTTTGAATTGAAACATGATTATCATGATTGATTCGTCCGGCAAATTGATTTACTTGGCGGCTGTTTTTATGGTAAAATATCAATATTGACGAAGCAAGGAGGCAATATGATACTTCTGCACACATCCGACTGGCATCTCGGTGCGATCGACTGCGAACGGTCGCTTCTTGCGGATCAGGAATTCTTCATAGACGAGATCTGCCGTATCATTGAACGGGAGAGAGTCGACGCGGTCCTGATCGCGGGCGACGTATACGACCGATCGGTGGCGTCCGCGGAGGCGATCAGACTCTACGACGCCGCCATGACGCGTATCTGCAAAACATTGGGCGTGCCGGTGTTGATCATCGCCGGAAACCACGACAGCGCAGAACGGCTGGCAAGCTGCAGCGAATTGCTGAAGGCAGTCGGCCTGCACATCGCGGGAGCGCTTACGAAAACGCCTGCGGCGGTGCCGTTTGATGACGCCGAGGTTTTTCTGCTGCCCTGGATCACGGAGGCGAAGGTAAAGAGCATCTATCCGGAAGAGAAGGACCGGATCGAAAGCATCGAGGACGCGTATCGTGTCGTTCTGGATCACTGCCGCGCGGCGTTCACGCCCGGCAAAAAGCACATACTGACGGCGCACGCGTTTATTACGAACGCAGAGACGTCGTCGAGCGACCGCGCCGCGGAGATCGGTTTTGCCATGCAGGTCCCGGCAAGCGTGTTCGACGGGTTCGACTACGTTGCGCTCGGTCATATCCACAAGCCGCAGGATGTTTCGGACACAATCCGATATTCGGGAACGCCGATGCCGTTTTCGTTCGGCAGGGAGGAGACGCAGGAGAAGAGCGTGACGCTGATCGACACGCGGACCATGGAGCGTCGGATCGTGCCGCTGCCGCTTCTGCACTGCCGCACGACGATCACGGGAACGCTCGAGGAGGTGCTGCATCCGATATGCGCGGACGAAGTGAAAAACGGCTATGTGCGCGTCGTCGTGACGGACAGCTTTATCGGGCTTGAAACACTGTCCGTGCTGCGGCAGATATATCCGAACCTTTTGGACGCGTGCGGAAAGACCTTTGAAAACGAATCGGCGTCCGTGACGATGACGATACAGGAGCTGGAGCAGCTTGGGAACAATCCCGTCGAGGTGTTCCGCTTCTTCAGCGAAGAGGAGCTTGGCGTGTCTCCGGACGAACGACTGATCGGGCTGTTTCGAAAAGCGATGGAGTCCGTCGGGGAGGTGGAACTATGAAACCGCTGAAACTGGAATTGCAGGCATTCGGACCGTACGTGGAAAAACAGACGGTCGATTTTGAAAAGCTCGCCGAAAAAGGCATGTTTCTGATTACGGGAAACACCGGCAGCGGCAAGACAACGATCTTCGATGCCATGACGTTTGCGCTGTACGGCGGCGGCAGCGGCGAAGAGTCCAGAACGAGAAACGGCAGAAACGATCTTGAGGAATGGCGCTGCACGCAGGCGGGCAGGGAGCTTGATACGTTCGTTGCGTTCACGTTCTGCGTCCGCGGCAGAACATATCTGTTCAAACGCGCGCTCCTCCCGAAGCGGGTCAATTTTCTGCCGCAGAATGAGGCGGGGGAGATCGACGAATACGGCAACGTGATCCCGTTTTTCGAGAATCCGAAAAAGGACGATCTGACCCGCAAGGCGGAGGAGCTGCTCGGGCTTACAAAGGAGCAGTTCCGGCAGGTCGTACTGCTGCCGCAGGGGCAGTTTGAACGCTTTTTGACCGCATCGTCCGACGAGAAGCAAGGCATTCTGCAAAAAATATTCGATTCCGCGCGGTGGGAGCAGTATGCGCAGGCGTTCTATAACATTGCGAAGGACCGGAAAGCGGCGCTGGATGATGAAAAGCGCGACGTCATGAGCGCGTTGGAGGAGGAAGGCGTTATTGACGTTGACGCGCTCTCGGGAAAAATCGCGGCAATGGTTGCGGAACGGGATGCGCTTACCGAAACGCACAAAACGTTCGAAGGAGAAAAGAAGCAGAAACTGCTTGACGCGGACAAGCATCTCTTTGAAGCGTTCAAAGAGATGCACAGACGGGAAGCCGACGTGCGCGGCCTGGAAGCGCAGAAGCCGGAGATCGACGCGCTTCGCACCGCATACGGCGAGGCGGAAAAGGCGGAATCGCTGCGCAGCGTGCTGACAGATTGCGAAGCGGCGCAGGCGTCGTTTGAAACAAGGAAAAGAGCACTTGCGTCCGAAACGCAGATGCTTCCGGCTGCGCAGGAGGCGGAGACGGACGCCGCCGAACGGTTCAGAGAACATGAGGAACGGTCTCCCGTGGCAGATCTGACAAAAAGAATCGCCGAGTACGAGGCAAAGCTACCGTCGTATCGCAGCTATGGGGAACAGACGGCGATGCTCGCCGCCGCCGAGAAGGCGTTCGTACGTGCGAAAAAGGAAAGCGAAACGGCAGCAAAGGTGCTTGAGCTTGCCCAAAGGAGAGCTGTTGAAGCGAAAACTGCGTTTGATGAAGCAGACGCGCTTGCGAAGGAATACCGCGATCGCTATTTTGCGGGGATCTACGGCGAGATCGCGGGAACGCTCACCGAGGGAGAGCCGTGTCCGGTGTGCGGAAGCGTTACGCATCCGCATCCGGCGAAAAAGTCCGCCGACAGTGTCGGAAAGGACGACATGGAACGGGCGGAGGAAGAAGCGGTTCGGATCCGAAAACTTTGGGATCGCGCGGAAAACGAGCGAAAGGAAGCCGAACGCAAAAAGACAGAGTCTTCTGAACGGCTGAACGAAGCGGAACGAAACAAAGTAAAAGCGGAAACGGAGCTTACGGCGTCCGAACGGAATCTGATCGAGGGCGTTGCCGACGAAAAAGCACTTCTGGATCGGATCGAAGCGGAAAAAACGCAGATCGCACAGTATCAGGAGGACGCGATCCTGCTGAAAACACGGCACGAAGACGCTGCAAAGCGGCTGACGGCTTTGAAAGAGCGCATCCGCGGCGCGGAAAAAGAGCGGGAGCAGGCGGAGGAAAAACTGCAGGCCGCGAAAACGACACTTCTCGACGCGCTGCAGGAGACCGGCTATCCGGACGCCGCCGCGGCAAAAGAAAAGCTTGCGTCTGCCGATCAGAGACAGCGCATGCACGAACGGATCGTCGCGTTCGGCACCTCGCTCAAAGAAGCGCAGGAGGACCTTAAAAAACGGCAGACGGAACTGTCGGATCAGTCGGAACCCGACGCGGCACAGTTTGACGCGCGGCAGAAAGAGATCACCGAAGAAGCGAAACGTTTTGTGCAAAGGGATGCGGAGCTCGGAACGGATATCGGGCGACTGGAACGGAAGCGCGCGGCGCTTGCGGTAAAGTGGACGCATTATAAGGACAACGCACAGCAGGCGGAAAGCGATCTTGCGTTTGCAAGGAAGCTGCGCGGCGACACGGGGATCGGTCTCGGACGGTACGTGCTTGCGGTGATGTTCAATCAGGTCATCGGGGAAGCGAACCGGATGCTCAGAAATGTGCACAGCGGGCGGTATCAGCTGTTCCGCTCGGATGAGAGAGGCGCCGGAAACAAGCGCGGACTGGAGCTGAAGGTGCACGATAACCGCTGTCCGAACAAGGAGGGACGCGGCGTCGGTATGCTGTCCGGCGGCGAAAAGTTCCTCGTTTCGCTGGCGCTTTCCATCGGCATGTCCGCCGTTGCGCAAAGATCGGGCGTACAGATCGAAGCGCTGTTCATCGACGAGGGCTTCGGCACGCTGGACGAGAGTTCGATCAACGACGCCATGAACGTGCTGGACAGCGTCCGCCGGAGCAGCGGCATGATCGGCATCATCAGCCACGTAAAGCTCTTGGAGGACAATATCCCGACGCAGCTGCACGTTGAGAAGCGTGAATCCGGCAGCCGGATCGAGATCCGGTAACGGGTATCAGGATCAACTGAGATGCGCTTCCGCTTCCCGTACGGTTTTGATAAGATACCGAATCGACTGCACGGGATAATCGCCGGAAGCGGTCTCTCCGGTCAGCATGACGGACGCGGCGCCGTCCAGAACGGCGTTGAAAATGTCGGAAACCTCCGCACGGGTCGGAACGGGGCGGTGCGTCATGGAGTCAAGCATCTGCGTGACCACCATGAAATCCCTGCCTGCCTCACGGCAGACCGCGGCGATGCGCTTCTGCACGGCAGGCAGCTCCCAAAGCGGAACGGCGTTTCCGAGATCGCCGCGGGCGATCACAATTTCATCACAGAAGGGGATCAGCTCATGCAGGTGTGCGATCCCCGTTTTATTTTCGACTTTTGCCAAAAGACGGATCTTGCTGCATCCTGCGCGGTCCAGTTCGCCGAGAACCTCGATAAGGTCCTCTTTGCAGCGTACAAAAGGCTGCATGACCGCGGTCACGCCATATTCCTTCGCCATGCGGATCTGTTCGCGATCCGCTTCGGTCATGGCGGGGGAGGGGATCGCGATCCCGGGCAGCGCGACGCTCTTTCGGCTGTCCAAAACACCGCCGCGCACGACGCGAAGCCGATGGGACGCTTCTAAAGTCAAAAGGATCTTACCGTCGTCTAAAAGGATCTCCTGACGGAAAGCGGCGGTGTTCAGAGCGTCGCGTACGTCGATCGGAAACGGAAGCGCGTCTGTTT
>CAMNHT010000038.1 GCA_946539625.1 uncultured Clostridia bacterium
GCCATGACCTTATCCTTCGGCTCCAGCTTGATGCCGATGACGCCCGCCGCACTTCTGCCGGTTTCCGGCACGGAATCGGACGCAAAGCGGATGCACATGCCCTGTTCGGTGACGAGCAGGATGTCCATCTTCGGCATCGGGTACGCGCCGATGAGCGTATCCTTCTCCTTGAGGTTCAGCGCCGCCGTACGCTTGCCGCGCACGCGATAGTCGGCGGCCTTACTGCGCTTCACCATGCCGGAGGCGGTACAGAACAGATAACTGCCCTCGTCGCGGTCCGGGAACGCGCCGACGATCGTTTCGCCCTTTTCAAGCTCGACGATGCTGACAAGGTTCGCCGCCCGCGCCGCGGGACGCGTTTCGGGAATGTCGGAAACCTTCAGGTTCAGCATCGCGCCGCGGTTGGTAAACAGGCGGATGCTCTCGTTGCTGTTGACTTCCAGGATGCGCTCCGGCTTGTCGGCACGGATCTGACTGAGATTAAACTGCTTTTTGAGGCACTTACGGATCTTCAGGTCCGCGCACACCGCAACGACCGTCTCCTCGATCTGTTCCGGCTCGCTTGCCGGAATCTCGGCTTCGGCGGCGTCCGCCGAAATGATCTGCGTTTTGCGCTTGCCGTCAAAGAGCTTGCGGATCTCCAGAAGCTCCTTTTTGATGAGATGCACAAGCTTCGTGTCGGAGGCGAGGATCGCTTCGAGCTCGGCAATGAGCTTTTTGACTTCCTTATATTCCTTTTCGATCGCGAGAAGCTCGAGGTTTGTGAGCTTTTGCAAACGGAGATCGAGGATCGCCTGCGCCTGTACCTCGGTGAGGTTGAAGGTCTTCATGAGGCCTTCGCGCGCTTCCTTCGGCGATTTGCTCGCGCGGATCAGCTTGATGACGCGGTCGAGGTTGTTGACCGCAACCATCAAGCCTTCCAGAATGTGGCAGCGCTTCTTTGCGATCTCCAGCTCGGTTTTCGTGCGGCGGGTGACGACCGCGCGCTGATGGCGCACGTAGTATTCGATGATCTGCTTGAGATTCAGCTGCTGCGGCTTGCCGTCGGCGATCGCCACGTAGTTTGCGCCGAATGTGCACTGCAGGTCGGAGTATTTGAACAGCAGCTGCAGGATGCGCTCCGGGTCGCCGTCCTTCTTGACCTCGATGACGGCGCGCGTACCCATGCGGTCACTCTCGTCGCGGATATCGGAGACCGCGGCGAACATCGCCTTCTTCTCCTGCGTGATCTCGAGGATCTTCTGCAGGCACGATGCCTTGTTGATCTGGTATGGAAACTCGTCGATGACGATGCGCGTCTTGCCGTTTTTGACCTCTTCAAAGTGTGTGCGCGCGCGCATGGTGAGCTTGCCGCGTCCGGTTTCGTAGCTTGCCGCGATCTCGGGCGAATCGAGAAGGAACCCGCCGGTCGGGAAGTCCGGCGCGGGCATGATTTTCATGAGGTCTGCGATCTTGATGCGCGGGTTGTCGAGCACGGCACAGACCGCATCGATCGCTTCGACCGGGTTATGCGGCGGGATCGAGGTCGCAAGACCGACCGCAATGCCGTTTGCGCCGTTGACGAGAAGGTTCGGAAAACGTCCCGGCAGCAGCACCGGTTCTTTCAGGGTATCGTCGAAGTTCCACGTAAAGTCGACCGTGTCCTTGTCGATGTCGCGCAAAAGCAGCAGCGCGGCGTCGGTCATGCGCGCTTCGGTATAGCGCATTGCCGCGGCGGAGTCGCCGTCGACCGAGCCGAAGTTGCCGTGTCCGTCGACGAGCGTCACGCCCATATTGAACGGCTGTGCCATGCGCACCATTGCGTCGTAAACGGAGCTGTCGCCATGCGGATGGTATTTGCCGAGACAGTCGCCGACGATACGCGCGCTCTTTCTGTGCGGCTTGTCGGGGGAGAGCCCGAGCTCCATCATGGTATAGAGGATGCGCCGCTGGACAGGCTTCAGCCCGTCCTCCACGCGCGGCAGGGCACGTTCGAGGATGACGTGCTCCGCATAGGGCATCATCGAATCGTGCATGACCTCGTCCATGCTCCGGTTCAGAATGGTTTCCGGAATAGTCGGTGTCGTCGTCTTTGCCATGGCTTACTCCTTGATCTTTTCAAACGCCGTGTGCGCGTGGTTGAAGTCCGCGTACTCGAAGATGTATTCCTTGCGGGACTGCACCTTGTCGCCCATCAGCACGGTCACGAGGTGCTCGACCTCCGCCGCGTCCTCGATCGTGACGCGGGTGAGCCGCCTGCCCTGCGGGTTCATTGTCGTTTCCCAAAGCTGCTCCGGGTTCATCTCGCCGAGACCCTTGTAGCGCTGCAGGGTGTAGTTCTTGCCGGAGATATTGCGCATCGCGGCTTTCAACGCCGGATCGTCGTAACAGTAGACGGGCGGCTGATTCGCCTTCTGCACGCGGTACAGCGGCGCCATGCCGATATACACGTGCCCCTCCGTGATGAGCGGGCGCATGTAGCGGTAGAAGAACGTCAGAAGGATTGCGCGGATGTGCGCGCCGTCCTGGTCCGCATCGGCTAAAATGATGATCTTATTGTATTTGAGCGAAGAGATGTCGAAGTCGTCGCCGATGCCGGTGCCGAGCGCGGTGATGATCGAACGGAACTCGTCGTTCTGCAAAACCTGCTCCAGCCGTTTCTTTTCGACGTTCAGCGGCTTTCCGCGAAGGGGCAGGATCGCCTGGAATCTGCGGTCGCGGCCCTGCTTTGCGCTGCCGCCTGCGGAGTCGCCCTCCACGATAAACAGCTCGTTTTGCGAATAATCGCGTCCGGTGCAGCTTGATAATTTTCCGACGAGCGGGGCGTTTTCGAGCTTGCTCTTTTCCCGCGCGTTTTCCTTTGCCTTGCGCGCGGCGCTCCGTGCCTTTGCGGCTTTCACCGCTTTTTCGGCGATCAGGTTTGCGGTGTTCGCGTTCTTGAGGTTTTCGAGCCACGGCACGAGCGTTGCATTCAGCACCGCCTCGACCGCGGGACGCGCCTCGGTGTTGCCGAGCTTTGTTTTCGTCTGTCCCTCGAACTGCACGCTGCGCATCTTCAAAGACAGCACCGCCGTCATGCCCTCGCGGAAATCCTCGCCCGCAAGCGACGGATCCTTGTCCTTTAAGATGCCGTTTTTACGGCAGTAGTCGTTGAAGATCTTCGTGATTGCCGCCTTGAAGCCGGTCTCGTGCGTGCCGCCCTCGGTGGTGGGAATGTTGTTGACGTATGACGCGATCGTTTCGGCGTACTCGTCGTTGTGCAGGATCGCGGCTTCCACCACGATGCCGTTTGATTCACCCTTCAAATGGATCGGCGGGTCATAAAGCGCGGTCTTGTCCTCCTGAATGTAGCGGACGAAGTCCGACAGTCCGCCGTCGAACTTGAACTCCGCGTGATGCTGCTTTTCACGCTGATCATCCAATACGAGCTTTAACCCTCGGTTCAGATACGCAAGCTCACGGAGCCGCTTCATCACGACCGAATACTGCATGTCGATCGTTTCGAACACGCGATCGTCTGGCAAAAACGTTACGACCGTGCCCTGCTTTCTCGTTCTGCCGGTTTCGGTCAGCGGATACTTCGGCTTGCCCGAAACGATCTTGCCCTCGGCGTTTTCGACGCTTTCGAACTCCATCTTATAGGCGCGGTTTTCGTGATAGACCTCCACGGAAAGCCAGCGGGACAGCGCGTTCACGACCGAGGCGCCGACGCCGTGAAGACCGCCGGAATACGAATACGCCGCGTTGCCGAACTTGCCGCCGGCATGCAGCTGCGTAAAGACGACCTCGACGCCGGAAACGCCGAGCTTTTCATGGATACCGGTCGGGATGCCTCTGCCGTTATCGGTGACGGTGACCGAGTGGTCACGATGCAGCGTCACGGTGATCTCGTCCGCGTAGCCGTTCGCCGCCTCGTCGATCGCGTTGTCCACGATCTCCCAAAGAAGGTGGTGAAGTCCCGGAAGTCCGGTCGAGCCGATATACATGCCGGGACGCATACGGACCGCGTCCAGACCTTCCATGACGGTAATATTTTTGACGGAATATTCTTCCATATATGTCCTCCGAAATCAGGTTCCTGCCATTATACCACAAGATGTAGTGTCTGCGGACATTTTCGCCATCGGTTTTACGGTTTATTCATATTTCGGGATTCTTCATGGAAAGTTTGCTTTTCGGACGCATTTGCATGGTGACAAGGACGGGTGATTGGTGTATAATCTAAAATGTATATATATGTGGAAGTATACGTTTTAGGGAAAGGAGCCGCATGGAGAACGGATTTCATCACGTGCCGATCATGGTGTCGGAAGTGCTTTCGCTTTTAGAGCCCTCCCGCGGCGGCGTTTTTGTGGACGGTACGCTCGGCGGCGGCGGGCACGCGGAGGCGGTTTTATCCGCCATGCCGGAAAGCGGAAGGCTCTTCGGCATCGACCGCGACGACGAAGCGCTGAACGCTGCAAGCGCAAGATTATCCCGCTTCGGCGATCGCTTTACGGCGATCAAGGGCAATTTCTTCAACATGAAGGAGCTGCTTTCCGCCCGCGGGGTCTTTCGGGTTGATGGGATATTGCTGGACCTCGGCGTATCGTCGCATCAGCTGGACGCAAGGGAACGCGGATTTTCCTACAAGGCGGAAGCGCCGCTGGACATGCGCATGGACCAAAGCGCGCCGCTTAGTGCAAAGATCGTGGTAAACGAGTGGTCCGAAGCGGAACTCAGACGCATTTTCTGGGAGTACGGCGAGGAGAAGTTTTCCGGAAAAATCGCCGCGCGCATCGTTGAACGGCGAAAGGAGAAGCCGATCGAGACGACGACGGAGCTTGCGGAGCTGATCAAAGGCGCGATTCCCGCAAAATTCCGGAACGAGCCGCAGCACCCGGCACGGCGCTGCTTTCAGGCGATCCGCATCGCCGTGAACGGCGAGCTCGACGGGCTGTCCGACGCGATCGTGTCCGCGCATGATCTTCTGAACCCCGGAGGGCGGCTTGCGATTCTGACCTTCCATTCTTTGGAGGATCGGATCGTGAAGAACGCGTTCCGCACGTTTGAAAATCCCTGCACTTGCCCGAAATCGGCGCCGGTGTGCATTTGCGGCAAAAAGCCCACGGCAAAGGTTCTGACGCGTCACCCACTGGTTGCGTCGGAGCAGGAACAAAAAGAAAACTCGCGCGCGACAAGCGCAAAGCTTCGCGCGATCGTGCGCATGGATCCGGAAATCGGGTCATATTGATGTAGAAAGGAGAGGCGGTATGGACGTTCAGTTCGATGAAGACCGGCAAAAAGCCACAAGCGCAAAGACCCGGCTCTATTCGCCGAGCAAAACGGGCGACCCGACGCCGATCCTTGAGGACCCGTCAATGCCGATCCGTCCGCAGCCCACGCGGGAGGTGCGGAAGAAGCGCAAGGAGGTCAAAGAGATCAGGCTTACCTCGACGAGCAAGATCCTGATCCTGCTGTCGCTCTTTGTCATTGCGGCAACCGCGCTGTTCGGACTGTCCGGCGCCGCGGAGTATGCAAAGATCGTCAGCGACACTGCGTCGGTCAATAAGGAGATCGACAATTACAACGACCAGATCTCGCAGCTCAAGAAGACGCAGAGCTCCATGAACGACTTTGCGACCATCAACGAAGTCTGCAGAAGGCTGGGTATGACAATGAACTGGTACAAGGGCACCGCGGTGAGTACGGACACGGACGTTGCGACGACGTTTGCGCCGGATACGCCCGCGCCCCGCACACCGGAGCCGGATGAAGAACCATGAGTATGTCTGAAACACGCACGCGCCTTAAATCCGTGAACCGCACGGGCGGTGGCAACACCCGTTCCGCCAAGAAGAAGAAACGGATTGACGCGCACAAAAGAAAATTGCTGTTCGCGATGCTGATCGCAGGCATCGGCTTTTTGCTGATCATCGGCAAGCTCTTTATCGTTTCGATTGTAAACGGTAACGACTGGACGAAAAAGGCGATGAGCCAGTGGACGCGCGTGACGTCCCTAAAAGCCGAGCGCGGGCGGATCCTCGACCGCAACGGCACGACGCTCGCGTCCTCGTATACGACGTATCAGGTCTGCGTAAACCCGCCGAACATTCAGGAGAGCGACCGCGACCGTATCGCGTCGATCCTGTCGATGTATCTCGGCATGGATTACGACACGGTCTACGCGAAGCTGACCAAAACGCGCGAGAAGAACAAGGAAACGCACGAGCGCGTTCTGCTGTCGCAGGTCAAGCTCAAGGACCAGGTGGACAAAGAGGTCATCAGTAAGCTCAACTCCATGCAGCTCGGCAGCGGCGTGAGCTATTACAGTGACGTCAAGCGCGACTATCCGGAATCGGGCTATTACGCGCAGCTGATCGGCTTTACGAACATCGACGGCGACGGGCAGACGGGCGTGGAGCTGACATACAACAAGTACCTTGCGGGCGAGGACGGGTATCAGAAGGCGGACACGGACCGCGACAACAACCCGGTTCCCGGCGGCGAGGAGGAGTATATCGAGAGCATTCCCGGTGCGGACGTGATCCTCACGGTGGATACGGGCTATCAGGGAATCCTGGAAAACGCGCTCAACGAGGCATGCGCCGTCAACAACGCAAAGAGCGCGTCGGGGATCCTGATGGACCCAATGACCGGCGAGATCTATGCGGTCGGCGCGTATCCGACGTTCGACAGCTCGAACCCGCCGAGAAGCGACGCAAAGACGCTTCTGGAGCTCAGTAAAAACCGCATCGTGACGGACACGTACGAACCCGGCTCGACGTTCAAGGTCGTGACGCTCGCGTCTGCTTTGGAATCCGGCGTGATCGACACATCGAGCCGCTTCAACTGCCGCGGGTCGATGCTTGTGCGGGGCGAAAGCATCAAGTGCTGGAAGTCCGGCGGGCACGGCGAGGAAAGCCTTGCGGACGCGGTGGCAAACTCGTGCAACCCGGCGTTCATGACAATGGCGCTGAAGATGGGCGTCGATACGTTCTATGACTATATTTTCCAGTTCGGCTTTGACGAGCCGACAGGCTCCGGGATCATGGGCGAAACGAGCGGCAAGGTCACGCATAAAAAATACGTCCGTGACGCGGATCTTGCGCGCATCGGCTTCGGGCAGAGCATCAGCTGCACCGGCATGCAGCTCTGCATGGCGTTCAACGCCTGCATCAACGGAGGCGAGCTCTTAAAACCCTACATCGTTTCCGAGATCGTCGATCAATCCGGCAACGTGCTTCTGAAAAACGAGCGCACCGTTGTGCGCCGCGTGATCTCTCCGACGACCTCCGCAACGATCCGCACGCTTCTGCGCGGCGTTGTGGAAAGGGGCAGCGGCAAAAACGCGCAGGTCCCGGGCTATTCGGTCGGCGGCAAGACGGGCACATCGCAGAAATACGACGAAAACGGGCAGGTATCAAGCTCCAAGCTCGTTGCATCGTTCATCGGCTTCGCGCCGGTGGACAATCCGCAGTTCGTGTGCCTGATCATCGTTGATGAGCCGCAGGTCCCGCAGGTGTACGGCAGCACGGTCGCTGCGCCGTTCGTGCAGCAGGTGCTTGCCGCGGCGCTCTCATACGCGGGCGTCACACCGGACATTGAAAGTCAGATCGCGACGGTGCCGAACGTGAAAGGCATGACGGTGGACGAGGCGCAGAAAGCGCTTTCAAAGGCAGGGCTTGAAGCGATCTATCTGGAGTCCGAAAAGGATTCCACGGTCACGAACCAGTCGCCGGCGGCGAACACGCAGGTCGTGCGCGGCAGTACGGTCATGCTGTATTCGACCGGCTATACCTTCTTCTCCGAGCTCAATGAGGAGGTCGTGATGGTCAAGGTGCCGAACGTCATCGGTAAGGACCGCATCGACGCGCAGGACGCGCTGAAGAAGGTCGGACTCATCATGGACTACGACCGGCAGAACTGCGCGGGCGAGGCTGTCTATCAGGACATCATGGAGGAATATGAAGTGCCCATCGGCACGGTCATCCACGTGACGTTCGAAGTGAAAAAGAAATAACGCAACGGGGGAAAACGAAATGTTATTATCCATGATCGCGGCGGACATCGGCGCGACGGTGACGGGGACCGACGCCGATATCACCTCGGTCGAATACGATTCGAGAAAGGTAAAGGACGGAAGCCTGTTCTGCTGTATGCAGGGGCTTGTTTCCGACGGGCACAACTTTGCCGCGCAGGCGGTGGAAAAAGGGGCAAAGGCGCTGCTTGTCGAACGGCTGCTGCCGCTGGACGTGCCGCAGATCGTGGTGCCGAACGGGCGAATCGCGATGGCGCACGCCGCCGCCGCGTTTTACGGACATCCCGAGCGGGACATGATCATGCTCGGCGTGACCGGCACGAACGGCAAGACGAGCACGACCTATATGGTCAAGTCGATCGCCGAAGCCGCGGGAATGAAGGTGGGGCTCATCGGCACGATCCGCAACATGATCGGCGACACAATGCTTGAGACCGGACGCACCACGCCGGAATCGGCGGACCTTTTCGCGCTGCTTCGCCGCATGGCGGACGAGGGCGTGGATCTGGTGGTCATGGAGGTTTCGAGCCACGCGCTTGCGCAGGACCGCGTTGCGGGAATCCAATTCCGCGTCGGGCTCTTTACGAACCTTACGCAGGATCACCTTGACTATCATAAGACATTCGATCACTATCTGGAAGCAAAGAAGCTGCTCTTCCGTCAAAGCGACCTTGCGATCATCAATGTGGATGACGCGTATGCGGAACGCATGATGGACGGGCTCACGCTGCCGATCAAAACGATGGGCATCCAGCACCGCGCGGACTACACGGCGATCAATATCGACATCCGCACCGACGGCGTCCGCTTCCACTTGAGAACTCCGAACGGCGAAGGTCCCGTGCGCATGCACATCTCCGGTCTGTTCTCGGTCTATAACGCGATGGGCGCTGCTGCGATGATGCAGGCGGTCGGCGCGACATTTTCGGATATCATGAAAGGGCTCGAGTCACTTTCCGGCGTATCCGGGCGGCTCCAGTCCGTCGATACGAACGGGCGGCCGTTCTCGGTCTACGTCGACTACGCGCACACGCCGGACGCGCTCGAAAACGTGCTGACTTCGGTACGGGCGTTTGCAAAGGCGCGCGTGGTATCCCTGTTCGGCTGCGGCGGGGACCGCGACCGCACGAAGCGCCCGATCATGGGCGAG